>NZ_JAAHGT010000271.1:6150-10629 GCF_010672385.1 Okeania sp. SIO2F4 | reverse complement strand
TATAGTTATCTATATATATGATGTGAGCGATAGTTTAGTCTGAGGTATTGAGATTTTAGTAGGGTGATAAATTTGGGCAGTGGCAAATTTTATTGGGCAAAGTTGGGAAAGTTTTGAGTAGACTCTCTGATAAGAGTTGCCACAATATGTTTCAACGACTCCAATTTTCAATCTAAATCTTCTAGCAACTTTTCCACTAAGTTTTTTTATGGAGTAATATCTGAGATTCGCCGTTGGATTTTGTGGAGCATTTTTTCTAGATAGTTTTGGAAGTGGTTTGATCTTTTGGCAAGAATTATATAGTTATTTATTATGTGATGTGAGTCATAGTTTAATCTGAGGTATTGATATTTTAGTAGGGTAATAAATTTGGGCAGTGGCAAATTTTATTGGGGAAAGTCTGGAAAGTTTTGAGTAGAATATTTTATATCTATTGCCACAATATATTTAAACGACTCCAACTTTAAAACTAAATCTTCTAGCAACCCTTCAACTAAGTTTTTGATTGAGTAATATCTGAGATTCGCCGTTGGATTTTGTGGAGCATTTTTTCTAGACAAGTTTGAGAGTAATTTTTATCTTTTGACGAGAATTATATAGTCATCTATTCCATAGTATGAGTCATAATTTAATTTGAGATATTTATGTTTTAGTGGGTTGATAAATTTTGGCAGTGAAAGATTTTCTTGGGCAAAGTTGGAAAAGTTTTGAGTAGACTCTCTGATAAGAGTTGCCACAATATGTTTCAATCACTCCAATTTTCAATCTAAATCTTCTAGCCACTTTTCCACTAAGTTTTTTGATGGAATAATATCTGATATTCGGCGTTGGATTTTGTGGAGGATTTTTTCTAGATAGTTGAGGAAGTAGTTTTATCTTTTAGCTAGAATTATATAGTCATCTAATCCATAATTTGAGTCATGCTTATTTTCAAGATACTGTTTTTTTAATTTCTCCATATATTTTTGACGAGGTAAGTTTTCACTGGCAAATCTGGCATATTCAGCACCCTTAGTTGGCATTCTTTTACCAGTAGAAGTTAAATATTTGTACCAAACTAAGTTCAAACCCATATCTGCCATGAAATTTTCAATTAGTTTTTGTTCTTGGTCTAGATTTTCGCTAAATTCTAGATGATAATTAATAAAAATTTTTTTGCCTTGCACTATGATAATTACATAACCATCACTACTCAAACTTTCTTGAAATATTTTCCGATAAACCTCGAAAGACTTTCTCTTCTCTTTTGGATCGGCAAATAAACAGTGAGAAATAGTTATAACATCAAAAAAGCCTCGTGGTAAGACTTTAAATTGCTCATTGTATGTAAAAATATCAGTTGTATCAAATCGAAAATACAAATTAGTAGGCATTATTTGTTTTTCTATATATTGTCGCCAAAACTGAAGACCTCGATACTGAAACTGAGCTTGTTTTTCCAGAGAATAATAACAGATGTGCATAGGAGGAGTGGGAAAAAAACCACTACTACTTTGCAGAAATAAAGCTAGTCCATAAGCAACTGTTGCTGGACCAGCAGCAATATCTAATATATTAATTTTTGTTGGTAATAATCCACTTTTGTAGACAAGATACCAAGCTAAATAATTGCAATAAACATTATCTAAAAAGTATTTCATAAAATAAACGTGGGGAGTTAAATCAAAACCATAATCAGGATCGGCGCCACGCTTTAACCACTCTATATCTCTATGAGCTTTTTTTAGCTCTAGCTCTCGTTTTTTTTCAGGTATTCTTTCCAGTTCAGATTTAATATACTCTGCCAAACTTGATTCAAAATCGTCAAATATCCGTTCATCTATTCCAGTACATTGCAATAAATTTTCATCCTTTTCAATTAACTGAAACCTCTTGGTAACAAATTCAATAAATTTTGCTTCTGGAGTCAATATATAGTCATCCAGTCGCCTAATTACTGGCTCATCAAAATCAAGCTTTAATTCTAATTCATCTAATTTATCAACAGCTTTTCTCAGATGTTTACTTAAATTACCAATTTCTCTGTCTTTGTCATTTAAAGATTCTTGAAACTTCAGTTTATCTTGATATAACTTCTCTAAAGGAGATAATTTTGCTCCCGAATTTTCAATGGCTTTTAATATTTGATTTGCCAGAGAATTATTCCCTTGTTTTAGAGCCAACCAAAATTTGAGAGAACGCCAGAAATTTGTAATTTGATTATTCATTAGTAAACCATCCCTGAAATTATTTGATTTCTCAATCACTGAATATTTGTATTAACCTATCTGGGAACCTTTGAGAATTTTTCTGCCTTTGTCATTTTTAGATTCTGGAAACTCCCGGAGAATTTTCAATGACTTTTAGTCTGTAATTTGCCAGAGAATTATTTCATTGTTTTATGGCAAACCAAAATTTAAAATAACGCCAGAAATTTGTAATTTGATTATTCATTAGTAAACCATCCCTGAAATTATTTGATTTCTCAATCACTGAATATTTGTATTAACTTCTCTGGGAACTGTTGAGAATTTTTATGTCAAAATCATTTCTAGATTCCGGAAACTTCAGCTTATGTTGATACCACTTCTCCAAAGGAGATAATTTTGCTCCCGAATTTTCAATGGCTTTTAGTATTTGATTTGCCAGAGAATTATTTCCTTGTTTGAGAGCAAACCAACATTTGAGAGAACGCCAGAAATTTGTGATTTTATTATTCATCAGTAAATCTTACCTGAAATTATTTGATTTCTCGCACAGTTAGTATTTGTATCAACTTCTCTGATTTGCCAGAGAATTTTTCTGTTGATTAAATTGATGATTTTTTGGTCTTTGCCATTTCCAGATTACCGAAAATTCTGCTGAATTTTCAATAGCTTTTAGTATTTGATTTGCCAGAGAATTATTTCCTTGTCTGAGAGCAAACCAAAATTTGAGAGAACGCCAGAAATTTGTGATTTTATTATTCATCAGTAAATCTTCCCTGAAATTATTTGATTTCTCGCACAGTTAGTATTTGTATCAACTTCTCTGATAACTGCTGAGAATTTTTTGGTCTTTGTCATTTCCAGATTCCGGAAACTTCAGCTTATGTTGATACAACTTCTCTAAAGGAGATAATTTTACTCCCGAATTTTCCATGACTTTGAGTCTGTAATTTGCCAGAGAATTATTTCATTGTTTTATGGCAAACCAAAATTTAAAATAACGCCAGAAATTTGTAATTTGATTATTCATCAGTAAATCTTCCCGAAAATTATTGGATTTCTCAATCACTGAGCATTTGTATTAACCTATCTGGGAACCTTTGAGAATTTTACCCTTGATTAAATTGCTGATTTTTTTGTCTTTGTCATTTAAAGATTCCTGAAACTTCAGCTTATCTTGATATAACTTCTCTACAGGAGATAATTTTGCTCCCGAATTTTCAATGGCTTTTAATATTTGATTTGCCAGAGAATTATCTCCTTGTTTTAGAGCCAACCAAAATTTGAGAGAACGCCTGAAATTTGTAATTTGATTATTCATTAGTAAACCATCCCTGAAATTATTGGATTTCTCAATCACTGAATATTTGTATTAACCTATCTGGGAACCTTTGAGAATTTTACCCTTGATTAAATTGGTAATTTATCTGTCAAAATCATTTTCCGATGCCGGAAACTTCAGGAGAATTTTCCATGACTTTGAGTCTGTAATTTGCCAGAGAATTATTTCATTGTTTTATGGCAAAACAAAATTTGAAAGTACGCCATAAATTTGTAATTTGATTATTCATCAGTAAATCTTCCCCAAAATTATTTGATTTCTCAATCACTGAGCATTTGTATTAACTTCTCTGGAAACTGTTGAGAATTTTTATGTCAAAATCATTTCTAGATTCTGGAAACTTCAGGAGAATTTTCAATGACTTTTAGTCTGTGATTTGCCAGAGAATTATTTCATTGTTTTATGGCAAACCAAAATTTAAAATAACGCCAGAAATTTGTAATTTGATTATTCATCAGTAAATCTTCCCGAAAATTATTGGATTTCTCAATCACTGAGCATTTGTATTAACCTATCTGGGAACCTTTGAGAATTTTACCCTTGATTAAATTGCTGATTTTTTTGTCTTTGTCATTTAAAGATTCCTGAAACTTCAGCTTATCTTGATATAACTTCTCTACAGGAGATAATTTTGCTCCCGAATTTTCAATGGCTTTTAATATTTGATTTGCCAGAGAATTATCTCCTTGTTTTAGAGCCAACCAAAATTTGAGAGAACGCCTGAAATTTGTAATTTGATTATTCATTAGTAAACCATCCCTGAAATTATTGGATTTCTCAATCACTGAATATTTGTATTAACCTATCTGGGAACCTTTGAGAATTTTACCCTTGATTAAATTGGTAATTTATCTGTCAAAATCATTTTCCGATGCCGGAAACTTCAGGAGAATTTTCCATGACTTTGAGTCTGTAATTTGCCAGAGAATTATTTCATTGTTTTATGGCAAA
>NZ_JAAHGT010000271.1:0-6050 GCF_010672385.1 Okeania sp. SIO2F4 | reverse complement strand
TTTACCCTTGATTAAATTGGTAATTTATCTGTCAAAATCATTTTCCGATGCCGGAAACTTCAGGAGAATTTTCCATGACTTTGAGTCTGTAATTTGCCAGAGAATTATTTCATTGTTTTATGGCAAACCAAAATTTAAAATAACGCCAGAAATTTGTAATTTGATTATTCATCAGTAAATCTTCCCGAAAATTATTTGATTTCTCAATCACTGAATATTTGTATTAACCTATCTGGGAAGCTTTGAGAATTTTACCCTTGATTAAATTGGTAATTTATCTGTCAAAATCATTTTCCGATGCCGGAAACTTCAGGAGAATTTTCCATGACTTTGAGTCTGCAATTTGCCAGAGAATTATTTCATTGTTTTATGGCAAACCAAAAATTAGAGAAAACGTCATAAATTTATCATTTAATTATTCATAAGTAAATCCTGCTTGACCTTCCTTAACTTCTACATCAGTCAGTATTTCTACCAACTTATCTTTGAATTGTTGATAATTTTCAGCTTCGTTATTGTACCACCATTCGTATTTTTTTTTCATATCTATAGCTGCATCACGAGTACTAGCTACTAGCGATCGCTTATGACTAGGGTGAAAATCTTGAATAACAACTCTATCTACAAAATTTAACTGTCTAATAAAACTTTCTTGTTCTTCTGACAAAGTCGGCAATAAAGGAGTAATAGTAATAGAAAGCTTAGGCAAATAACCAGTTAAATCATTAATTTTAGTCTTGATTTTTTTCATAGCATTAAGTCTAGCTCTAATACTAGGTGTTTGAGGCTCAAAATCCTTTCTTACTACCTCACTACCCGTCGGAATGCTCATATTAATTCGGAGATTTTTAAACCGTTGTAAAATATCAATATCTCTCGTTATCATCGGACTACGAGTTTGAATAACTAAAATTGGTTTATATTCCAACATTACTTCTAATAATCTCCTAGTTAATAGAGTTTTAGACTCTATCGGTTGATAAGGATCTGTCACACTACTCATATAAATAGTAGGCAACTTATCATAATTTTTCTTCCGCCATCTCATCAACTCCTTCTCTAAAACTTCCGCAGCATTTTCCTTAATCAAAACCCATTTTCCCCACTCATCCCGCATTTTTTCATTAGGACTAAAAGCAGCAGCATAACAATAGGTACAACCATATTGACAACCCCGATAAGGATTCAAAGTAAAGTCATAAGCTTTAATAAAACCAGTAGCTTTATTTAATATTGATTTGGCATTTTGTCCGTAAACATCAGCACTACCAAATTTTTCACTAACCACTAACAACTGATTAGTATCTACTGTGTACTCTTCGTCTTTAAATTGCATTTTAATCTTCTCAATAAACTGACAAATTAATGAAGTTTTTTTACCAGAAACTAAAGGATAGTTCAGGTTAAGAAAATACCCAGTTATACCAGCCATGATAAATATTTGCTACATATCGGGAATCCTTATTATAAGGTAAGCATTTCCTGCGGAATGCTGTGCAAATAGCTATTAGCTATTAATTCATTCCCTGTAGAGCAGGAATTAGTATTGAGAGATTTAAAAATAATTAAAAGTATTGGAAAAAAACTGACAACTGATAACTACTAAGCAGCAATATCTATCCTTATTTCCTAATTTAGTTTTGTTTAGCCCATGTTATTAGTAAAATTATTTTACAAATAATCAGGGTAATTAAAATAGTTTAATCATATTTCTCTTTGATTAAAAAGGGATTTTCGAGCCAATAAATGATATTTAAACTATTTATTCTGACTCCTGACTCCTGTCTGCTAACTCAATAGCGGTAACCTAAATATCTGTAGCAAAAATTTATAAAATTGGTATCAGATATAAATTATTTTTTGTCAAAGCTAGTGAGATGGTGTAAGCTGAAGAAGTTCAGTTAGTTATTTATCAAATTTTACCTGAAATATTATTAACCATTAAAATTTGCTCAATCAAAGGTGATTATTAAATTTTTTTATTCGTCAAGGATAAGGGTGTAAATATTATGCTTACAAGTGTAGAGCGTCTTTTATTTATTAGAGCTGTGCCAATTTTTAGAGAATTAAGAGATGATTTTCTAGTGCGTTTAGCTTCTGTGATGGATGAACTATCTTTCCCTAGTAACCATACAATTTTTACTGAAGGGAAAGAGGGAAGGTCTCTTTATATCGTAGTATCTGGTAGAGTTAAAGTTCATTTAGAAGACCGTGAGTTGGCAAGGTTACAACAAGGAGCTTGTTTTGGTGAAATGTCTTTGTTTGATGCCGAACCTCGTTCTGCTTCTGTCACTACTTTAGAAAATTGTGAGTGTTTAATGTTAACTCAAATGCAACTTTATGATGCAATTGATGAAACACCAGAAATTGCAATTAATATTATTCGTTTATTGTCTCGTCGTATTCGTGAACTTAATCAAAAGCTTAATGCTAGAGAAAATAGTACTTCTTCTGATAGTAGTAGAATACCTGAACTGCGTTAGAAATATGGGAACATATCAGCAAATTGGTTTTGCACCAGACAAAACCAATATTGCTTAATCTTAATACTAATTCACTTTAAAGATGTCAAAAATAATTTCCTAAAATTACTGCAACGTAAAAGTTTTAAGCTTATAAAATCTTAATGCATGACTTTTGACTTTCCCCCTAAGGAGGGTTGATTTTGAAATTCTGTGAAACGGTATTAGTTAGGAGATTAGCTAAAAAAAATTTCACTAGAGTAAACGAAAAATAAATGGATAACTGTAGGGTTGATTGGGATTATTCATCACATTGAGAATAGCAATAATTGGCATGACAAAATTAACAATTGCTAACAAAACTAATAAAGGAAAGCCAATTAGCAGCGAGATTAATATACCAAATATAATACCGTAAATATAAATGTTAATATGAAAGTTGAGAGATTCTTTAGCGTTATTCTTAACAACAGAGTCATCAGTTATAAATAAAATAGCTATTGGTATGCCTATAGAGAGAATAGTTACACTCAAGAAAATCGCTCCATGACATAAAGCTGAGAGAATTTTTCTTTTGTCAGTATCCATGAAATTTTCCTCCTGATTCAAACTAGATATCTGTATTTCCTACTTACACGATAATAAGTATAGCTGATTAATTTAATAATTTCTGAAATTGAGTTATTTATTAAGTCTAATTATGGCTCTGTTATTTGGTTTGTGTTTTCCCCCATAGGAATTTGAATGATTAATTGAGTTTCTTCTCTAAGACTAATATTATTTGTCATAATTTACATTGAGTAGAATCTAAACTAGAAAAAAATTGTAACTATAGTAGACGAAAAATAAATGGATAACGGTAAGGTTTGTTGGGATTACTCTTAACATTAAGAATGGCAATTATTGCCATCACAACAGTAACAATTACTAACAAAACTAATAAAGGAATTCCCAAAGGAAACAAGGCAAATAAAGGAAGAGCGCTGAAAGGAAATATCCAGCCAAACCAGATTAATATACCAAATATAAAAGCATAAATATAAATGTTAATATGAAAGTTGAGAGATTCTTTAGCATTATCCTTAAAAATTGAATCATCAGTTAGAAGTATAATAACTATTGGTATGATTATAGATACAATATTAGTTGTACAAAAAAAATCGCTCCATGACATAAAGCTGAGAGAATTTTTCTTTGATCAGTATCCATTAAATGTTCCTCCTGATTCAAAGTAAATATTTGCATTTCCCACCTGCACGGCAAGAAGTATAGTTCAATAATTAATAATTAACAATTAATAATTAATAATTGTTAATTATTCAAACAGATAGCATTGGTTAAAAGGAAAATTTTTTATTCTCAAGGGGAGATTAGATATGGCTAGGTTGGTAGTGCATCCCATCCTAGGTCAAGCTCCGAATATCTACCGCTTTTTATCCCATATAGGAGAGGCTTTAAAACTTAGTTTTTCGGTCAATAATTGAGTAGTTATGAAATTTAGTTATTAAGTCTAATTATAGTTCTGTTATTTGTTTTATTATCTGGCGGATAGGAATTTCAATAATAAATTTAGTTCCTTGTCCTGCTATAGAAGTACAATCTAATCTACCTTGATGTTTTTCAACAATAATTTGATAACTAATAGATAATCCTAGACCAGTGCCACTACCTATAGGTTTAGTGGTAAAGAATGGGTCAAATATTTTGTTACGAACTGTTTCTGTCATACCCATACCATTATCAGCAATTATAATTCTAACTTCTTGAGATGATATAACTTTTGTACTAATTGTAATAGTAGGTAAATTTTCCGGAATATCTGAATTTTGATTTATTCCAGTGGAATTGAATTTTTGACTTCGTTTTTCTGCTAAAGCGTCAATAGCATTAGAAATAATGTTCATAAATACTTGATTTATCTGACTAACATAACACTCCACTTTCGGTAAGTCGTCATAATCTTTAATTATTTGAATTGCTTTTTCCTGTAGCTTATGTTTGAGTTTATTTTGTAAAATGAGGAGAGTGCTTTCTATTCCTTCATGGATATCTACAGATTTTACCTCAGATTCATCTAAACGAGAGAAGTTTCGTAAAGATAGAACTATCTCAGCAATGCGGTTAGCTCCCACCTTGATAGAATTTAAAATTTTCGGTAAATCTTCAATCAAGAAATCTAATTCTATGGCTTCTATTTCTTCTTGAATAACTGTAGGTGGGTCAGGATAATTTTGCTGATAGAGATGAATTAAACTGAGTAAGTCTTCAGTATATTGACTAACATGAATAATATTACCAAAAATAAAGTTAATTGGATTATTAATTTCATGAGCAATACCAGCAACCATTTGTCCTAAAGAAGACATTTTTTCGGTTTGAATAAGCTGTGCTTGAGCTTGTTGAAGTTTCTTCAAAGCGTCAGATAATTCTTGAGCTTGTGCTCTAGCTTGAAAAGCAACTTCACGACTTTGATTATATAATTCAGCTTGATCTATAGCGATCGCTAATTGATCTGTTACTCCCTTTAAAAGTTTTACTTCACTATCATCCCAGGTACGAACAGAGGTATGATGGGTGCAAACTAAAACTCCTATTTTGCCGGACTGAGTTTGAATTGGTATAGACACAAAAGAAATTATACCCAAAGCAACCATAAAATGTTGCATTTTTCTGTCATCAACCAGACTAATATCATCAATCCGAATAATTTCTAGTTGCAAAAATCTTAAAGCCCAAGAGCCTACTTGTTCTATGGTATATTTACCAAGTAAGCTAGGAAAATTTTCTCCTTTTGACTCATTGACAACTTCCCAACTATCTAGATAATTATTATTAGTTTCATCTAGATTTGTACTACCAGCAAAACGATGCCAAATAAAATGACAACGATCTATTTTTAAGATAGTACGAACTTGATGGACTGTAGTATTTAAAATTGTATCAAGATCGAGAGAATTACGAATTTGATTTGCCAAATGATTAAGTAATTCTTCATGGCAAGCAATTTGTCGAAATTTAGCTTCTGATTCTTGAAGTTTTTGTTCAGCTTGCTTACTTTCTGTAATATCTAACCCTAAAGATATTAAACCAATAACTTCATTATCATCATCTTTAATTTTGACTTTAATTAGTTTTAAATTATGCTGTTTAGTATCAATAAATGTAAAAGTTTCTTCGGAGTGACATGGTAAATTATTTTCCCAGCAATTCGCATCAGATTTATGAAGATTTGCCGCTTCTTTTTCTGGAAAAAGTTGATGATATTGTTCGACTTCCAAAAATCTTGACTCAGGAATACCAAGATTTTCACATAATGTGTTATTAACAAACTGAACTTTGCCATTAACGTCAGTCATTAAAATCCAAATAGGAGCATTATCAAGAATTGCTCTCAAAGTTTTTTGTTGCTGGTCTAATTTTTGCTGTGCTTCAATACGTTCAGTAATATCTTCATAACTGCCAAGAATACCAATTATTTCACCATCTTGATTATGAATAGGAACTTTACTTGTTTGTAACCATCTTTGCTGACCATGATTAGTTAATTGAGGTTCAATTATTGGTATATAGGGCTATTAGATTGGATGA
>NZ_JAAHGT010000270.1 GCF_010672385.1 Okeania sp. SIO2F4 | reverse complement strand
AAAAAAGTGCTCTTGAATTTCCTTATATTCAATTGGTGTAACGGTTTTAACCTTCTTGTAATTATCAATTATCAATTATCCATTATCCATTAATGAACTCTTCTGTAATAGAAGGATTGGTTAAAAGGATTTTTTTTTCTTCTCTTGCTCGATTGGATATGGCTAGGTTTCCTCAATTAATAATTAATAATTAACAATTAACAATTAACAATTAATAATTACCTCTTCTGTAATAGAAGGATTGGTTAAAAAGAATTTTTTTTCTTCTGTTGCTCGATTAGATATGGCTAGGTTTCTGATGCATCCCATCCTACTCCAAGCTCCGCTTTTCATGTCGCGAGCAGTCGTTAATGTAGTTGTGCGCTACCTAAACGACCGCTTTTTTTCCTTCAAAGGAGAGGCTTTAAACCTTAGTTGGTCGGTAAAAATAATCGCTCAACCAGTTACGAATATCTTTTTAAGTAACTTGTAACATTGCTCTCAGTAATGGCGTCGATCTTTATAGTTTCTTGCTTTAATTTTTTTGAGAATAGTTTTAACCTTCATATTTAAAAAGCGCTCAATATTCAGCACTCATAAGCCAGTTTTTTTAACCATTTAGGAGAAGGGAAAAATTCCCTTTCCAACCATCAAGTAACTAGCAAGCAGAGGATTTTTAACCAAGCTTATCACCACTCAAGTAAATAATATGAAAATTGAAGTATGAAGGCTGATAGTTGATAGTTAATTGTAAATTGAACCATTTCCTAATGGCTAAATATTCTCCGTTTTTTTATATACTTTTCTGGAACTATTCAGTAAAATAAAAACATAATAAAAAAGAAGAAAAAATGTTTGATTTTTATAATTTATGGAATTTATATGTTTTTTATTGTAGTAATAAATCACATCCTTAAGATGTAACTACCTATGCATGAATTTGGTATAAAACATTTTTGCTACAAGCATTACATCTATTTGCTAGTCAAGCCTTTTCAGCCAGCGCTATAAGGTTATTTCCTAATTGGACAACTTTTTGAAAAGTTTGGTTGATGGCAGGACAACTAAACTCAATCAAAAAGACAAACTCTCTTTGACTGCCCAAAACATCAAAAGTGCTTTATGGCTATTGAATTATAAGTTTCGTTTCAAGTATTAATCACTTTTGACTACTTTCTAAAATTTAGTCTAAACTCCAAATCTAAAGAGTGCTAAAATTACATGGTACTATTTTATGCCTTATCCTACTTCCTACAGTAAGTATGTCCCCAAAAGACCTGTACTATAATGGCAGGGGGAGAGAACGAGCATAGGGTAGCTGTGGGTTTGGGTACATACTTACTGTAATATAGGGAATCTGGAATAAATTCTTGCTTCCTTAGAAAGTAAATGATATAGTGGTATAACATTTTGACTGCTAAATCAGCAGTGTCCAAGAGATCCGTATAGGGTTAGTAGCTTGCGTCACAGCTCAATGTAGCTTTTGGGAAGCTGCTCTCCATTTATGGCTTTGGGAGGATGTCAATTAGTGAGGTTATAATGGCTAAACGCCGCAATCCAAAAAAAGAGAAGGCACAACGTAATCAGGCTTACGCACGGAAGTTTCGTAAAAAAAAGACAGGTTTTTTCTCGAAGCGATATTCATCTAAGTTTGCATCTGGTAATAATCAAAACAGTAACGATCAATCAGAAGAGAGTGCTGGTGCTGTAGAAGAATAGAGAATAGTATATTTTAATGTTCAAAATTCCTAGCTATGAATTTTGACATAAAAAATCTAGATTTGAAAATCAGAGAATCAAATCTAGATTTTTGACATGATTAAACTATAAATTTCTGCTTGGCAATAGAAATTTCTGTTTTTACTTGTGCAAAACCTGTTCCACCATAACTATTCCGTGCAGATACTACTTGGTAAGGGGCGATCGCTTCATAAATATCTGAAGCAAATGCTGGATGTAATTCTTTCCATTCTTCTAAGGTTAAATCTTTGAGTAATTTACCACCAGAAATACAAGTTTTCACAACCTTACCTACTAAATTATAAGCTTCTCGAAATGGTACACCACGAGCTGCTAAATAATCAGCTACGTCTGTAGCATTAGAAAAGTCTTCTGCTACTGCTTCTGTGAGGCGATCGCTATTAAATTCCAAACCTTCTTGCAATAAAATTGTCATTGCTTCTAGACAACTTTTAACAGTTTTAATAGTATCAAATAAACCTTCTTTATCTTCTTGCAAGTCTTTATTATATGCAAGTGGCAGACCCTTCATCACCACTAACATACCCTGTAAATGACCAAAGACTCGACCTGTTTTCCCCCTAACTAATTCTGGTACATCAGGATTTTTCTTTTGAGGCATAATACTTGAACCTGTGGCACAAACATCAGTTAAAGTAACAAACCTAAATTCTTCAGAAGACCATAAAATTATTTCTTCTGCCAAACGACTTAAATGCACCATAATTATACTAGATGCACAGAGAAATTCAATCGCAAAATCTCTGTCACTTACCCCATCCAAACTATTAGCATAAGGTTTTTCAAACTTTAATAATTCAGCAGTATAGTGTCTATCAATAGGAAAAGTTGTACCTGCTAAAGCACCACAACCAAGGGGAGAAATATTCACCCGACGATAAACATCTCCCAACCTTTCCCAGTCTCTTTCCACCTTATGAAAATAAGCCAAAAGATGATGAGCTAAACTCAAAGGTTGCGCCCTTTGTAAGTGAGTATAACCAGGAATTAAAGTTTCAATATTAGACTCTGCTAATTCCAAGAGAACTTTTTGAAAATTTCTCAATAAAATCTGAATTTGCTCAATTTGTTCTCGGAGATAAAGTCTAGTATCAGTTCCTACTTGGTCATTTCTAGACCTAGCTGTATGTAGTTTTTTCCCTACATCTCCAGTAATTTGTGTCAGTCTTTTTTCTACAGCAAAGTGCACATCTTCAGCATCTTCAACCAGATGAAATTTTCCCTCTCGATATTCTTGACGAATTTGTTCTAAACCCTTCAATAATTTTTCACCTTCGTCTGTAGAAATAATACCTGTTTTAGCTAACATTTTTGTATGAGCTATTGAACCATTAATATCATGCTCAATCAATTCAATATCAAAGCTAATACTAGCATTAAATCTAGCTATAGTAGGATGCAACGCCTTTTCAAATCTTTGGCTCCAGGTTTGTTTATCTTGCGTCATTTTGCAGATTTTTTTTCCTGTCTAATAAAATTTTAATAGTGAGTAATTATGAGTAAGGATTCAGCTATTGGCATTCAGCATTTAGCTTTTTAAAGTAATAATTTTACTTCGGTTAGCTAACGATCTTTATTCTTTCCTGCGGAATGCTGCGCAAACATAAACTTTGAATTCTTCTTGGAAACTAATTCCTGCTTATCAGGCAATTAATTAATAGCTAATAACTAATAGCTAATAGCTGAATACTTAACATTATGGCAAAATACTTTTAACCATCCAACCAATTATCAGACCAACTAATAGTGCCCATCCCTGACCACATTCTATAAAGTTGTTCCAAGCTTTCTGTACATCTGCCCATAAGTCTACATCAAGTTGTTGAGCAAAAAGTTGCCAAGTATACAATACTTTCATTTCTAAGAAATTTAAAAAATTACTGTAATTATTAATCAGATTCAAGCCTAATTTTGTAGTAATTATATGCTCTAGCATTTATATTCTTAATCCCAAGTTAATAAAAGTATTTTATAGCAATTTAATTAGAGTTTGCCGATTAACTATTAAAGTGTTTATAAATATAAGGTTGCACTATTTTTAGGTATCAAAAAGTGTGAGTTTTTAGGTCGCTTATATTCAAAAATTTAGTATTTTAGGTTGACTATAGCAGAAAAATCACAAGCTATAATTCTTCTGACCACCTACTCTATAATTATAATTCTCATTTCTCCTGTAAAAGCGATTCACTTTTCGACTTTACGACTCCTACCCTGACCAAAAGAATTATTCAGCCAACCCTAATTATCAATTATCAATTATCCATTATCCATTATCCATTATTAAGTTTTACTCTCATTACCACTAGAGTCATATCATCTGGATTATGATTTCCTTCTCCCACAAATTGTTTAACCTCCTCAAATAGATAATCTAATATTTCTTGTGGTTCTTGATAATTTTGACACGCAAATTGGAAGGCTTGACTTAACTTAAGATCGTCATAACGATCCCCATGTTTGTTCGCTGCATCTGTAAACCCATCTGTATAATAAATGATGGTATCTCCTGGATGAAGTTGTACTTGTGCTTGATTATATTCAGAATCTACTTCCAAACCAATTAACATTCCCAGAGTATCCAAATTCACAATAGAATTATTAGCAGCTTGCCACAACATCGGAGGATGGTGGGCAGCATTACTATAAGACAAAATTCGGGTTTCTGGATCGTACTCTGAATAAAACAAAGTTACAAATCTATGGGAATTTTCCAGATCGGCGTACATAACTTGGTTCAAATGTTGTAGCACTCGTGCAGGTGAGTGGCGGTTTAATACCTCCGCTCTTAACATTCCTCTAGTCATTGTCATAATTAAACCAGCAGGTACCCCCTTACCCATCACATCTCCAATTACAATACTCCACTTACAGGGTTCCTGTTTTTTGTACTTGGAATTCACCTGGTCGTAGTTAGAGGGGATAAAGTCATAATAGTCTCCTCCTACTCGGTTTGCTGTTTGACAACGAGCAGCAAGAGCAATACCAGGAATTTCTGGACATTCTGGTGGTAATAGTCGCAGTTGAATTTCTGCTCCTATTTCTAGCTCTCGGTCCAAACGTTCTTTTTCCCGTAAGGAAGCAGATAGTTCGTCGTTGGCGATCGCTACTGCGGTCTGGTCTGCTACTAAACGAATTAATTTTTGTCTTGCTGGTGTCCAAACATATTCTGGGTCGTGACTAAATACATATAGACGACCTCGTTCTGAGTTTTTCACTAGAATTGATGTGCCAAATAATTGAACATCATTTCCTAGATAGTTGCTAACTTGGTAGTCCAGACTAGCAGTTTGAATAGGGACTTCCTGTAGTTCTTCAGGCAAGGTTGTTTCTGCAATTAATTGACTAGTTGCTATTTCTAATGCTTGTCGGATATCTTGACATTGTTGGCCTTCTTGGCAGTGTAGTTGTTGGAATCTAACTTGTCCATTGGGCTTAAATAATACTAATGCCCCACCATCTGCATCGGTTACTCGACAGCCCATTAGTGGAATTAATTCTAGAAACTGATTTAGATTATTGAAGCTACGCAAGGCAAAGCCTAGAGAACTTAATAAGTCATTAACATTTTGTTGGTCCTTATGTAAACGGGCCACCATTTCTTGAAGAGCATATACAGACTTTATTGGTGAGGGATTGCCACTGGCAATATGGTCAGTGGGTTCAGGGGAGTTTCGATACACAGGCACTACAGTCATAGATTTTTTCTTGATAGGTTGATTGATTAAAGTTTATTGATGCTTGATAGTTTATGTTATTTCATTCTTTGAAATTATGGCATTTCTTGCTTTCCTCGGTTGCTGCTTCGTTAATAATTTTGATTGGAGCTATTTTATAGTTATTAGCTTTGTTAGTTGCAATTTTTTTGGCTGCAAGTTGGAAGATGTGGGGCAGCTCTGCTCATGAGTTTTGTACATGACTTGGTAATTAACTATAGTTTTAGGTGATAATTTATGAGTTGTTTTTCTGCTTAAGTTTTTTTTTGATTTGAAGTTTCTTTAGATAATAATTTGATCCTTATATTTACTAATTTTTATCTATGCAGTTAGGTACGATATTTTCCGGGTAAGTTTGGAAGTAAATTTATAGCAATTCCCCAAAACCTTGAGGTCTCGTCATTCGTAATTTTTAGGGAGTAGTAATCACAGAAACAGGGAATAGAAAAGAATAAAAACAAATATACCTGATTAGCTTGAGAAACGCTATAGGTTTACAGTTTCAATATAAAGTTTCTCAAATTGCTGAGATACAAAACTTTTCTATATTTAGGTAACAGGTAATATTAGAGATAGTTGGGAAGAAATAAAAATACTTTATCTTATTCATTTCATTACCTCTATATTTATTTTTTTACTTCTAATAATTAGACCAATAAACTTAATATTTTCTGAGTTTTTTAGCAAGAGTATTTTTGGCAATTTTATTTAGATAAAATCCAATTTCAATTATTCATTTTTGACTTGGCTTATACCAGGCATAATAAATGATTGCCACAAATCAATTTTAGATATTAGGTACTAAATGTTAATTAGGGCTTGCTGATTAAATCTCAAACCATTGATAAATAAACGAACTTGCCGTTGCGTGTGCTCTAAAAGTGCCACCTTTTGGCTATCAATAGCTCAAAAAGTTAAGGATGGGTGAGCAAACAACAGTGGAAAAATTGAGGGACAATTGCTCCGACTAAATCTTCTGTAATCCACCATTTCTCCTGACTACTGACCACTACAAAGACCAATAAATACTTTTTCAGCAAACCCTAATTAGTAGGTTTTAGTTAGTCAGCAAATATTCATTTTCTAGAACTATGAATTCAGTTTCCCACCATCCTATAGCAATTCCCATACTGGTAAGGTACAAAATTTTAGGTTTGAGGGAACACTTAACTGGGAACAGGGAGTAGAAAAGAAGAAAAACAACTGTACCTCATAACTTTGGGAATTGCTATATTAGTTATTTGTAACGTAAGTATTCAGACTTAACCTATCAGTTTGATACCAAATATTCTGGACTAAGGTTATCTTCAAAAAAAAGTCAAAGTCTTAATCTAAAGAAGATTAGGAAATTTAGGTAACTAGCCTATAATAACTGGATTTAGTATCATCACTTCCTGACAAAGAATCATTCAGCAATTAACAATGAACAATTAATAATTAATAATTAGCCCTTCTTTTAAAAAGGGGATTGACTAAAAGGAAAATTTTTGATTTATCCCCTATCCAAGGGGAGGCTTCAAGGCGTGAATTGTTGAATGAATAATTAATTGACTACCAACTCTTAATTATTAATTATTAATTATTAACTATTAATTATTAATTATTCGGTAAGTTCCTATGCAAAATTAATTACACATTTTATTGACTCCCTGTTCCCTGTTCCCTATTCCCTATTCCCTGTTCCCTCTCTCAACTAGGAAATTCCTCAAAGCACGACTACTTATTAAGAGATTGAGCTAAAATTCAAATCTATTGCTAACAGGAAATCAGCTAATTTTTAGATATCCATCAAAAATGTGCCTCCTCTTTCATTTTTCTTGCTCAATGCTGACCGCTAATAGCTGAAAAGCGGAGCATTCCGGTACGGAAATGCTTACTTTGTCACATTCTTTTTTTAGGCATAGTATTACTGATTTTCCTGAGATTTAGGTCTAAGCATTTTGTGTGATTTTACATTCAAGATTTGACTTTTCCTAGACTCTATTTCCCTAGAAAATTTCAGTTCAAGCTAAAACAGTCATTAGAGTTAAATTACCAGATAAATCAAATATGCCTAATTGCATATCTATAATCACCTGATAAAAATGATTTTAGCTAATCAAGCTAATAGTAATTTAACCTCATATGATATTCAGCACTTTTCCTAGATGGAATTTTATCGACTTCCCATTCTAGATACTACTTTATAGCTAATTTAGTTATCCAAATAGCTATAAACCTAGCTAGTGAAAGTAATATCAATATTTGGTTTAATTGTCTCTGTTTCCTATAATTTCAAAAACAATGACAAATACTTTAATTGCCTGGTCTGCTGACCAAGCAAAAAATTCCTAATTTCTCCTGGAAATTGTCTCTGTTTCCTATAATTTCAAAAACAATGACAAATACTTTAATTGCCTGGTCTGCTGACCAAGCAAAAAATTCCTAACTTCTCCTGAAAGATGAAAATACTCTGATGCTACCCACTCTAAATACTCTAACCCACAAAAACATAGATTTTTTTCACAAATGCTACTTTGATACGGTTGCTCATTCTCAATGGTAAAAGCAATGAATCTTTAACCACTTAGAAGAGCTTCAACGAACTCATAACTAGAAAATGGACGAAGGTCTTCTATACTTTCTCCCACTCCAATAAAGCGAATAGGCAAACCTAATTGCTTTACAACAGCAAGTGCAACACCACCTCTAGCAGTTCCATCGAGTTTTGTCAATACTACCCCGCTCAGTTTAGCAGCTTTGGCAAATACTTCTGCTTGCCGTAAACCATTTTGACCAAGTGTAGCATCCAAGACCAGTAGGGATTCTACCACTGCATCTGGTGCTTTTTTCTCCACTATGCGATGAATTTTATTCAGTTCATCCATCAAATTTTTCTTGTTTTGTAGTCTTCCGGCTGTATCTACCAGTAGTAATTCTGTATTTCTGGTTTGAGCTGCTACTATAGCATCAAAAACTATGGCTGCTGGATCGGTATTTTTACCAGGATTAGCAATTACCTCTACTTCACTCCGTTGTCCCCAGATTGTCAATTGTTGTACTGCCGCAGCTCGAAATGTATCTGCTGCGGCAATTAAACATCTGTAGTCTGACTTGGTAGCTAAATGAGCAATTTTACCGATAGTTGTGGTCTTACCAGCTCCATTTACACCATTCAAGAGCCAAATATTTAAGGTCTCCTTTTCTGGGACAAAAGTTAAGTTATATGCAGGACTAGCTATTTCCGAATCCTTGAATGGCTCATCCAGAATATCTCGTAAGATTTTTTTCAAATAAGCGATCGCCTCTTTTGGAGGTAAAGCTTCTTCGCGCAATTTATTTTGTAGCGTTTCTATGATATAATCAGTTGCCTCTACTCCAACATCAGCTTGTAGTAAAATTGACTCTATTTCCATTACCGCATCTTGATTGAGAGGTCCTTGACCTACAATTGCCCTCAATTGGTTGAGCAAGTTGCGTCGAGTTCTATCCAATCCTTGTCGTAGTTTCTTCAGCCAAGAAATTTCTTCAGCAGAAACTCGATCTGGGCGACGACCTTGAGCCGCTAAAACTTCTGCTGACCAGAGAAATGCTTCATCGAGAATTAGGGGGTCTATTTCTTCTGTTTCAGAATCTACAGTTGTCTGTTGGAGAATTTCTGGTTCTGGTTCTTCTATGGCAGTTTCTTTGAGACGTTCTACTCTTGCTTGTCTTTCTGCAGCAGCTCTAGCCCAGAAAGGTAACTCTTCAGATGCTTGAGTTACTGGAGTATTTTCCTCTACCACTGAATCTGACTCTACCGGAATTTCTAATTCTGGGGATTTTATTTCCCTAGGGGCAGTTTCCTCTACAATTGGAATTGGTTCGGCTTGAGTATCTGTGGATGTAGATTCTGTTTTTTCTACTGCAATATCTTCTTGTTCTTCAGTTTTGAACTGCTCTGGTATCCTTGTGCTTGGCTCAACTTTTGCTGTTGTTGTAGGCGTTTGAGTTTCTAGCTTTTCCTCTGTTTCAACTGCATCTGTAGCGGTTTGAGATACGACTTGAGTTTTTTTCTGTTCTTGAATATTCTTGTAAGCTGCTTTTGCCCAACTCAAATAATCCTCTGTACTTTCTGTGGACTCCTCCGCTGATTTTTCTTGTGATTCAACTGCTGCTTCTACTTTTTCTTTGTCAGGTTCAGGTTTTTCCTTTGAAGTTTTGTCTGAACTGTCATTATACTTACGACGGAACCAATTAAAAACCATATTTATTTTAGATATTACTATTTTAAATAGTCTATCTTATACTGAATTATGTTCAGCCATAGCATAATTAAGTACCTGGTTATAAATAAATTTAATTTTGAAGTCAAGGAACTAGGTAGAGGAGGCTTCGGATTAGCTTACAGGAGTTATTAGACAAGAATCGTTTGGGAATTTATTGGCTACAGTGATTTGGTGCTACCTATATGAGAAAATTTGTGAATTTCCTAACACATTCAACAACTTCACGGAAGTCAAAAGTATTACCTCATTGATAAATTAACGGGTTTGCACTTATGACTTCCACACTTTTTATTACTCAACTGAACAAATACTATAGCGCTATAGTTTTTCACAACTACCTCTGGTCTTTTTATCTAATTCTTGCCCCAGTCAAATCTAACTTTTAAATGCATGAGTTTGAGATATGACCCCTGAAATTGAAACCCAACTGAACATAAACTATAGCGTTATAGTTTCTCACAACTACCTCTGGTCTTTTTATCTAATTCTTGCCTCAGTCAAATCTAACTTTTAAATGCATGAGTTTGAGATATGACCCCTGAAATTGAAACCCAACTGAACATAAACTATAGCGTTATAGTTTCTCACAACTACCTCTGGTCTTTTTATCTAATTCTTGCCCCAGTCAAATCTAACTTTTAAATGCATGAGTTTGAGATATGACCCCTCAAATTCACACATACTATAGCGCTATAGTTTTTCACAACTACCTCTGGTCTTGTTTTCTAATTCCTGTCCTAGTGGTTTGTCAATTTTCAAATGATGGGTTCAGACAAGGCAAGGAAGACAAGGGAGGAAAGTAGACAACGGAGAAAATTTAATAGCTTATCTCTCAAATCAATCTTGACAGACCACTAGTCAAATGTAACTTTTAAATGCATGAGTTTGAGATATGACCCCTGAAATTGAAACTCAACTGAACATAAACTATAACGCTATAGTTTCTCACAACTACCTCTGGTCTTGTTTTCTAATTCCTGTCCTAGTCAAA
>NZ_JAAHGT010000027.1 GCF_010672385.1 Okeania sp. SIO2F4 | reverse complement strand
TTAGGATGGGATGGCGAGGTCTCCGTTCCCTCCGGGACGCTACGCGAACTTCGAAGCTTTGCGAAGCGCAAACGCTTGCCTCCAATCTCCCAAGAGAGAAGAAAAAATTTTTCATAATTAGTCAATCAATTCCGTTTTCAAGGAGAGGTAATTATTAATTATTAATTATTAATTATTAATTGTTGAAAGGAGCAATACAGAAATATTGTCATCTTGTGAAGCTCCAAGTGGAAAATCACAAACATTTTCATTCTCTGAAGCTCCTGAAAAAAAAATCGCGCGTCAAAGGATTTTCCGTTGCATCCTCACAAAAATTCTGATATGATAAAAGTTAGCTGGGGTATATCGCCCATATACATGACTTTTTATTCAACTAAAGATAGTATAGTTTCTGAGGGATAGAACTCCGTTCCGCTTTCCGTTTGTCATGCTACGCAAACGCGTTTCGCTCGGCGACATAAAAGGCGGAACAAGTGCGGCAGCTATAACGCGAATGTTGTAGAAAGGAAAATCAATGTAAAAGAAACCAAAAGGGTTCCATTATTAAACTCAATTTTGGCTCTACAGGGTCATACTTGCAATAGCACACAAATATTGTCTTATCTGTATCAGAAAGATGAAATCAACTAACTCCCCAACAGAGAGAAAAATTTCCTCCTATAGCCCCAGATTTTGTATTAGAATTAATGTCACCATCCGACAGTTTAAAAGATGTTCAAAAAAAGATGGAGGAATATATGAATGGGGGAGAAAAATTAGGTTGGCTAATTGATCAGAAAAATCGTCGTGTGGAAATTTATCGCCAAAGAAAAAAAGTAGAAATATTAGACTATCCTAGAAGTTTGTCACGGGAAGATGTGTTGCCTGGTTTTGTTTTGGATATGGGATTATAAAGATAATATCAAGAGGAAATATAGTAATGTCAATTCCCAAAAAGCAACCTTCCCGCTTAAAACAAATTAAGTTAAATATAGAACAATACCAGTCTCGGCTAAAACAGATTAAGTTAGAGATGGAAGAATCACATTCTGAGACTACGACTACACAAGAAAATAGCAAAATAAAAAGAGACTCAGTATTTCTCCTCCTTAGGGAAGCAGAAATAGTTGACTTAAAAAAACGAGTCAGTATTTATCCCTTCAACAAAATTTATGAACAAATTAAAGCCAACTGTGAATATGCTAAAAAGCTAGGAGCTGAATCTATTTTAAAAACACCAGCTTCAGGAAGTATATTTGTTGTTCATAATGTCCTGTTAGAATTATGGCTAGGTTATAAATTAGCAGACGATCTAGAAGCAGCTAATTTAGCTAAAAATATTGTCAAAAAAATAAGTCTTAATCACCTGAAATATCCTAATGTATTTGCTGAAGAAATTCATACAGCTTTTGTGGTAACTGCTATTATTTTATTTCGAGACTTTTCCCCAGAATTATTCAGTGCTGAAGAACATAAATTAATTGTAGAATTTATAGAAAAAATTGCCAGAAAACTTTGGCAGGAATCACTAACTAAACCTTGGGGTAGAAAAGAACGGGGACGGAATGCTTGGAATCATACAGTTATGGCTTTTTCCGGTTTAGCGATCGCTGCTATTAGTCTGCGGAATAATGTTTCGGAGGCACAAAAATGGTTAGATGTAGCTATGGGTAGAGTAGAAGACTTTTTTATTGATGGTATCACCGACCAAGGTATGACTAGGGAAGGTCTTTGGTATTGTGGATTTGTTTCTAAAATATTAGGATTACTGTTACGGATATGTCGAAAAAATAATATTAAAGTCAATGGAGAATTTTTAGATGACAAGTATAGCGATAAATTAGATCGTTTAGTTGAATGGTATTTTTATGAATTATTTCCTAGGGGAAAATATCTGAATAATTGGAATGATTCTTATTGGAATCCTCATCCAGCTTTGTGGGGATATTTAACAATTTGCGGTCAGAGAAATCCTAGTCTTGTTACTTATGTCTGGGAGTTATTAGTAGGGAATAAAGGATTAGCAAGTTATGGAAGGGAACCAGGTTTAAATTTTTCTTCTTTATTTGATGCCTATCTATTTTTTCCCCAGTCATCAATTCCACCTTTGGAACTAAATAAATCTAGTTTACCGACTCGCCTTTTTTGTTCCGATCTTGGTTACTTAAATATCAGAGATGCTTGGTCATCTGAAGCAACAGTTGTAACTTTTAATTGTGGGGAATATATTATTGGTATTCACGACCAGTCAGATAATAATTCTTTCACTTTAACATTTCAAGGTGAACCTCTAGTTATTGATTCTGGTGCTGCTAATGACACTAAAGAAAATTCTGCTTCATCTTCTCTAGGACATAATCTTGTTTTAATTGATGGTAAAGGAGAGAGATTTTCAGGAGGAGGAAATGGTGTATCAGGTAAAATTATTGAGCAGGAATCTTCAGAAATATTTGACTATATAGCAGGAGATGCAACTCCATCATATAATTTACAAAATTATAACCCTGTTAACTTTGCGATTAGACATTTATGCTTTGCCAAAAAACCTTTTCCTTATGTGGTGACATTTGATGATATCCAGAAAAATGAAACAACTCATTTGTATGAATATCTATTACATATTCCTGAGAATTTTAAGGTAGAAACAATCGCCAGAAATAAGTTTCGTTTTAGGTTAGTCAATGAGTCTAATTCTGCATCATTTATTTTAATATTTATGAATGATGAAACTGTAGAAGTTTCCCAAGATAAATTTGATTCAAAAAGACAGCAACCCTTTGCCATTCATCATCTATTGAGATTTAGTCTAAAATCAGTAAATCCTCAATTTTTAGCATTATTTATATCTGAAGCAGACTTAGAAAAAATGAATGTTACAACTAATGCCAGTTTTGCCAATGACAAAATTATGATAGATATTTTATCAAAGGAGTGGAACGATAATTTAGAGTTTCAATTACAGAAAATCTACCCAAATACTTTAAACAACAAATTGTTTAACTTTCAACGTACTTTCCAGACAAAAATATAGTAGTTAATCCTAATGTTACCAACAGACAAAAATCAATCCTCACGTTTAAATCCCAATCTTCCTAATGGCATTAAAAAAGTTCAAGTAGGTTGTGGTCCTCATAATATCATGGTTGATTGGTGGAATGTCGATATTCGAGCTTTTCCTGGCATTGACCAAGTGATGGATGTAACTAAACCTTGGCCTTTTAATGATTTGGAATATGTATATGGGGAACATTTTCTCGAACATTTAAGTCTCGAAGGAGCGATCGCTTTCCTGAATAATGTTTGGAAAAGTCTTAAACCTGGTGGAGTAATTCGACTTTCTACTCCTGCTCTAGAGTGGGTACTTTCTACTCATTTTAATTTGTCAGAAACTAATCCACAAAAACGTATTGATTCTACATTTTCTATGAATCGTGCTTTTCATGGATGGGGTCATCAGTTTCTTTATTCAAAAGATTTTTTACAATCTTTACTTGATAATTTAGGATGGCAAAAAGTCATATTTTGTGAATATGGAAAAAGCGAACATTCAAGTTTAAAAAGTATTGAACGCCATGGTAAATATCGGGTTGATAATGGATATCCTAATGTTTGGATTGTAGAAGGTACGCGAGGTGATGGTCGTTTGGAATCTAGTGTTTTATCTTATCAAAAATTACTAGATAAATCTTATGTAAGTTATGTTAGGTCTGGTCATTAATTAATTCAATAGAAATTTTTCTATTTAATTGCTAAAGCTGTAGCATAATGAGTCTCACCCAGTTCTGAACATAAATCATCTATAAGCATGAGAAAGTCTAAGAGATGTTTATCTCTCAATTCATCAAAATTATGAAGAATATCAGACAAAGCTAAATGATAAACTACCCCACCAGTGAAGGTTATTTCAGCTTGAGGAAAATATTTTTTTATAGAGTCAATAATTCTCTCCGAGTCTGCTGCTTCTGAAGGGTCAATTTGAATCATACGTTCCACACTATTTCTAGTCATAGTTTTTGATAGTAACTGACTGGGATTCTTGGGATTAGCTAAATATTTTTCTGGCAAAATACTTCTGACTTGAGAAGCAACTTCTAACATTTTATCTGACCATTGCATTCTATTAGGACCTACATAGTCATCCATATAAAACATTCCCCCTTTTTGGAGAACTTCATAACTCCATTTAATAGCTGCTTCTACATCTAACATATGGTGGAGAGAATTATTCCAGTGAACAAAATCAAAACATTCTTTTTCTCTAATAATTTCTAAAGCATCACCTTCAATAAAAGTTACTTTATTTTCCACACCAAACCTAGTTGCTAATCTCCTACCTTGCTCAATTCTAACTTGAGAAACCTCGTAAAGTTGAAATGAAGAAACTAAACCTTGACAAACTAAAGTAATTTCTTTTTGTCCGTTGCCACACCCTACAGATATACCACGAGAAAAAGGAAAGCGATCGCCTGCCATTTCCTTAGCTCTGTGAGTAATACCTTGAGAAAACCCATCTAGTGGCAAACCTGTAATTTTCTTATTTATGTGCTTAATTATATGCGGACTTTGCCACCATCTCAATCGCAGGTTTTGACTTTTCTGACTATTTTTAGTCACCCCAGACCAATGAGATGCTACTTTATCTTTGTTGTTCATTTTTGTAATTTTCCATTGATATTAATTAAACTAAGATTGCCATCGTTTTAAATCTACTTTAATTTCCTGTAAACGATTTTGGTATCGAGCCAAGTTTTTTTTCACAGCAGTTACTAAGTCAATTTTTTGATTTTTCACTATTTGGTATACATCTTGCCATAATTTTGTATGATGCCAAAAATTATTATTAATTAATCCCATTTTATAATAAGTATGGTCGGGTGGTAACTGATTATTTTCTATTTGCTGAAGCTGAGTTTCCACAGGTTTCGGACCATGAAAGTGAAGAATTTTAGTCTCTGGGTTTGGTTTCCAATAAGATTTCCAATTCATCGTTAAATCTAACCTATCCCATTGACCTCTGAAAAACTGTTTATATGCTCCTTGGTCATAACTTTGCGTTACTAATTTGCTTAAATTTTTGTCTATGTATATGTTAAATTCTTCATGTACTTTCAACAAATTTATTACATTCATATACATGACACCTGTATTTACCCACTCTTTCCAGTCATTAGGATTGTCTTGTGGTCCGATGGCAAAGTATTTACAGGTTAAATTCCTTAAATAATCTTCGACATTATCAAGAAACATCACATCACAATCTGTGTATAATACATACTCATCGCCAAAGCAATTTTTCTCTATAATTTTAGGAATTTCAACTCTTAAAAATGCCCCTGCAGCAGTCGAAAACCATCTAGGTAGAGTATTTTTCAATTTTTCATAATGAGGAGTTCTCTGAAAAATAATATTAACGTTATTTCTTCTCAGCCATTTTGTCAGTTCATTTTCTGTACCATCATAGATACAAAATGGCTCTAATGAAGTATTATTTTTAGCAGTGTATACAGCTACTTTTATTAACTGAAAATAAGTCTCCAAACTATTAGAAAAATCGTTAATTGCAAAAAACCATTTCATTATTATTAACCCCTTTTGAAAATTTTTCAGCTATCATACAAACTAATGTAGCTTTGTTGAACTCCAGGTATTGATAACTGCTTTAATTTTGTCTTAATTTGTTTTAACTTAGACTTATAGTCATCCATTTCGGCTTGAATATTTTGTAATCGAGACAATCTCATAGGTGGTTGTTCTTCTTCTTGATTAAAAGTTAATTTTGTATATACTTCTTGCCATTTAGCCGTGTACTCCCAAAAATTTTTATTAGCTAATGCCAAAATCTGTTGTTTTACTCCTACTTTCCCTTTGATAAAATCAGCTTGACAAGGTTTAGGGCCGTGAAAATGAATTATTTTGGCATCAGGATTAGACGGCCAATAAGCTTTCCAGTTCATAGCTACATCTAACCTATCCCATTTTCCTTTAAAGAACTGATTAATTGCTCCTTGATCGAATGCTTGACTATAAAATTGACTTATATTTTTATCAATAAATTCATTGAATTCATCATAAACTTTTAACATATTAGGAACATTAATACACATTACACCTGTATTTACATAACTCCAATTATTAGGATCGTTTTCAGGTGCAGCAGCAAAATACTCACACTTTATCTGTTTACAATACTCGACTACATCCCCTGTAAACATAACATCACAGTCTGTAAATAATACATATTTATCTTCCATTTGATATTTTTTTAAAACTTGGGGAATCTCTACTTTTAGAAAAGCTCCTGCTCCTATTTTAAAGGCATTTTCTGGTTTTTGAATTTTAAGTTTTTCATAATGAGGAGTTCTGTGAAATATTATTTTTACACCTCTTTTTTTTAGCCATTTTGTCAATTCATTCTCTTTACCTTCGTAAATCAGATATGGCTCTAGCTTCGTTTTTGTTTGAGCTGTCTCAACCGCCACTTTTGTCATTTGAGCATACTCTTCAAAACGAGGTGCAAAATCATTTAGTACGAAAAACCATTTCATAATAATCATCCTAATTAAACTTGATTTATTTGGCAAAAATCATTCATCAAGTATCTATTTAAGTTTTGATAAAGTCTAAACTTAATTTTTACCGAAGTGTTTTTATTCTTGATTCTTTGATTAATTTACCTATCATATTTTGCATAAATATTTCCCCATAATGATTTTTGATGAGTAGACTTAGACTCTATAGAATCAAAAAGCTGTCTTTCAGACACCCATTCTGATATTGTTAGCTTTGACTGGTCTTCTTGAGTAAAGTTGAACAGATTGTATCCCAAACTTACTAAGTGTTGAATACTTTTTTTCGCATTATCGATAAACTCGATAGTAAATTCAAATGATAAATAAGGTATAGGTTGTGAAAGTCCTTGTAATACTTGATGCTCAAAACCCTCTACATCAATTTTACAAAACTGTGGCAGACCCCAAGTTTGAATCATTTCGTCTAGAGTTGTCACTTCTACCGTGACTTTTTTCTCCCATTTTTGGTTAGCAAAACGACCTGTTTTCCATTGTTCAGAAAAAGTTGATAACACATTTGCTCGATCGCATATTGACAACTCTAATTGTCCTGACTTTGCTGCTAAACCTTTGTTGACAATCGCTACATTTTGATGATTCTGATATTTTTGATTCAGAATTTCCACGCAATGTGGTTGAGGTTCAAAACATATTACTTTGGCACCAATACTTAAATATAAGTCTGTTTTCAAACCTTGGTTTGCCCCAACATCAAAAACTAAATCTCCTCTGTTGACAAATTGGCCGATAAAATTGTGGATAGAGCTCTCAGACTTAGTTAAAACCTCTGTTGAGAATTGACTATAGCTTTGTTGAGTCGGTTCTTCCCAAGTTCCATAGCCATGCTGATACAAAGGTTCACTATTCCAGGGGTCGAAAGGAATTAACTTTTTAGCTTGTAAGTGAGGACGGAAGAAAAACTTGCATTTTTCATTTAGCATTGCTGCGGTAAAAGAAAAAGTGCTGTTAGAAATAGCTAAAACATCACATTGGGTCAAAACATAAAACTCTGGATAAAAATCTGCCTCTGGCAGTTGAACACCTAAATCTTTGATTGTTATTGGATTATAATCAGCAAAATCACTTACGACTCCTACTAAGTCATCACTTGCAATAAACAATATTGGTTTGTCCAAAGTTTCCCACAAACCTTCTAGCCATTTTTTGTAAGAAGCAGTGGGAGCAACAAAAGTATAACTTCTTTTAAGTTTTTGGTAATCACCACGTCGTAAATGTATGCCAACAATAGTTTTGCCACGCTCTCGTAACTTATTTACAGCATCCCTCATTCTGACTTCTACTTGTGGCACTGGTTGAAAGAGGGAATGAAATAAGTCTTTGTAGGGAGCATAATATTTAGTATGAAGTTGATAAACAGGACCACTAAATTCTACATTTTTGTAGGGTTCTTTAGCATTAAGGATTGCCATACCAGAATCAGTAAATTCAGGCAAAGTTTGAGAAATTTGTGGATCGTTATGACCGAATAAATATTGACCTACCCAGGGTGCTGTTTCTACTCGTACATCATGTTCTTTTTGATGAATTTTTAAGAGAGTATATAAAAATATCTGATTCCCAAAGCGAGCTTTACTTAGGAGCGACATGGTAACCAATGGCTTTTTGATATAAAAAGCATCTCCCCAAAATGGGTGGGGAGTTTTTGTTGCTACCCTTTGAAAACCATTTTGGTCTAGAAACTCGTCTAATTCATCAATTAATACACATCCTTCATAAAGTTCTTCATAATTAACTTCCGTATTAATTGCATCAACATATCGTAACCAATTAGTTGCACCTTGCAAAGCCAATAATTCTGCACCTTGGATATCAATGTTTAGTATGTTGTACTCTGAAGGATTAAGTTTTAGTTCTTGCAATAATGTGTCTAATTTTTTAGACTCTACCTTAACTTGATGAGTTTCTTTAATGTGAGGATAAACCTCTTGATGCTTTTTCAGAGGAAGAATTGAACTACTTTGTTCATTAGAAGTTACATGGAGGTCAACCGTCGCATTTTCATTACTAATTGCACAATTGACAGTTTTGACATTTGGATAAGATGCTACCTTAGTTTGTAATCGTTCACACACAACAGGATTAGCTTCAATAAATAATACATTTTTGACTCCCATTTTTTGGTAGTAATTGAATTCTTGACCTTCATGTGCTCCTACATGAATTACACCTTTAGGATTAATTGAGTGTTCAATGCAGAGTTGAGGTACATCTAATAATCTCGGTTTTTCACCTAATACATTATCCAGAAAACGTTCATTTACTGCTAAGTAATTACTATATTGATAGTTTTCATCACTAGGAACAAACTCTGGTTTATATTCTAGTCTGTCTTGTAAAACTTTAAAGATTGAGTAACGATATTTTTGCAGATAATCAAATACTTGCTTAAGAGTTATTTGAGCATCTTTATATGTACCACCATACTCAAATTGAATGTAGTCTATTTTTCCTCTCTGTAAACTTTGTTTTGCTCCTAATAAAACATCTAATTCACCTCCTTCTACATCCACTTTAAGGAAGCTAATTCTTCTAATCCTTTCTTGTTTGCAGTAACTATCAATAGTAGTCGTCAAAACTCCTATTTTTTCTGGAGGTTCCAACCAACCTTGTTTTTCTACTTGGATTCGTCTTTTAAATGTACTTAGTAAATGATGCCTTTTATAACTAAAAAAAGTTTTAACTCCTGGTATTTCAGAAACTCCTAAACAGTTAGTAATTTTTTTGGTCTCAGGGAAATACTGAGATATTTTTTCTCCTAAAATACTATATTTATGTGGAGTGGGTTCAAATAAGTGTACTTCAATATTTGAACAATGCTGTAATACCTCGACTGTCCATTCTCCTATACTTGCACCAACATCAAATATAAAATTACCCTCAGTAATAAACTTTTTAATAATCGCAATTTCCGGTCCTGTAATTGCTCCTTTTGCTGGTATTGAATCAAGAGGTACTGTCTGATTTTTAGTCTTTTCTAGGTAGGGTTGAGGTTGAATATTTTTTACTTTTTCTAGTTCTTTTTTCGTCTGTAATAACTGAGATTTTGTATTTTCTAATTCTTGATGTTTTTGTTGCAATTGTGATTGAGATTGTTCCAATACTCCCATTGTTTTACCAAGTTGAGAATGAGACTCCTCCAACACTTCCATGGTCTCACTTAACTGTAACTGATACTGCTCTGATAACTTTTCAGCCTCCTGCAACTGGGCTTTAGTTTCCTCCAACTCTTTCTGTAACTGTGACTCTGACCCCGAATGTTGTTGTTTCTCTTTCAACTGAGCTTTCTCTAATACTCCCATCGTCTCTTCCAACTGAGACTGATACTGCTCCAACAACTCCTCAGTCTCCCGTAACTGAGACTTAGTTTCCTCCAACTCTTTCTGCAACTCTGCATCTGACCCCGACTGCTTCTGTGCTAACTCTGTCTTAACCTGCTCCAACTCTTCCTGCTTCTCCTGCAACTTCCCCTGTGACTCTTCCAAAGTCGCCATCGTCTTTTCCATTTGAGACTGATACTCTTCCAACACTCCCATCGTCTCACCTAACTGCGACTGCGACTGCTCCAACAACTGCTCAGTCTCCTGCAACTTCGACTTAGTTTCCTCTAACTCCTGCTTAACTTCTCCATCTGACTCCGACTGCTGTTGCTCCCCCTTTTCCTTGAGTTGATGTAACTCAAAGTGGGTTTGCTCCAACTCCCCCAATACTTCGTCTAACTGAGATTGCGATCGCTCTAACTCTTCTCTAACATCATGCAACTCGGACTTAGTTTTATCTAACTCCTGTTGAGTTTGTTGCCACTTACCCTTAACTTCTTCTAGTTCTGTTTCTATTGTTGCTGCCATTAATTTACTTCCTTATTAATACAAACTTAATTACAAATTAGTCGATAAAATTACATTTTCCTATTAGACTTTATCCTATACCCATTTGTTCCAAATCCTCATGTTTTTTTGAAATGCCTCTTATTTCTCACTACCTACCAAAACTTTTTGTTTAATTCTCATCGCGCGTTTCATCAAGTTTTGCCATTCTTCAGAATTTGTCAGTTTTTCACTATCAAACTCTATACCTTTTGTCTGAGAGAAATTAGCAAAACTATCTAACCAATCTATTACTATTTCTGTCCGAGAAGTTTCTGTATATTTCAAAGACTTCTGAAGGCGCTCTTGCATCTCAGTTAAATTCTCGTTTTGATAAGCATACCATGCTTCCCAAACTAACAGTTTATATTCTGTTTGATCATCTGCTTCTGATTTTGAATTTCTCAAAATAGCTTGCTGATATTGTAATTTTTCTAATTCCGACTTAGTTTCTACTAATTCTTTCTTGGCATTTTGTTGTTGAGATTGAGACTGTTGCAATAATACTTCTGTTTTCCGCCATTGACTCTGAACTTCTTGCAATACTGCCTGAGTTTCCTGTAGTTGCATTTGTATATTTTCCCGATCTTCATCAGTTTGATGTAACTGAGTTTGAAACTCTGTTAATAAAGCTTTTGTTTGTTGTAATTGAGAGTGGGATTGTTGCATTAATATTTCTATCTGCTGAAGTTGTGAATTCGACTCTACTAATTCTGTTTTAAGTTCTTGGTTTTGTAGTTGTGCTCGCTTCAATGCTTGTTTGTTTTTATGCAACTCAGACTTTGATCTTTGCCACTCGTTGAGTTGAGAATTAGATTCTCCTAATTCTGCTTGAGTTTGATTGAGTTGAGATTGAGTTTTTTGTAATTCTTGGCTAGTTTTTTGTAATTCAGATTCAAACTTTTCTAATCTAGATTTAGATTCTGTTAATTCTGCCTCTTTTTCCTGCAATCTTCCCTCAGTTTCTTTTAAACTAGATTGGGTTTGCTGTTCTTTTTCTTCGATCTGTTTTAGCTGAGAATTAGATTGTGCCAAGACAGACTTTGTGTCCTGTAGCTGTGACTGATATTCTTGCAAAAGTGCCTCAGTTGCTGTTAACTGAGACTGAGATTTTTCCCACTCTTCCTGAGTTTGGTGTAGTTGATATTTATAACCTAGTAATTCGCCTCTGCTTTCAGACAAATTCTGTTTTGTTACTCCTAATTCTGCCTGAGTTTTTTGAAGTTTTGAATGGGTATCTTCTAATGCCGTTTCTACATCTTTTAAATCTTGCTGATATTTTTCTAATCTTGCCTCTTTTTCTGCTAATTGTGATTGGGAATCTTCCCAATATTCTTGAGTTTGATGTAGCTTATACTGAGAAACTTTTAATGCTGCTTCAGTCTCGGACAAATTATGTTTTGTTTTTCCTAATTCTGCTTGATTTTGTTTTTCTTGGGAGTTTAATTCATCCAATAATTCTTCTGTTTTTTCTAGCTGAGATTGAGATTTTTGCCATACTAATTCTATTTCCTGGAGTTTATATATAGATTGTTCTAATTCTTCTTGAGTTTGATGCAGTTGTGACTGATATTGCCCTAATTCTCCTTGAGTTTCATGTAGCTGAGATTTTGTTTGTAGGAATTCTTTTTCTGTCTCTTGAGATTTTTTTAATTCACTTTCTGTCTGCTGTAGTTTTGACTCGCATTCTCTTAGTTCAGCTTGAGTATGATTTAACTGAGATTTAGCAGTAGCTAATTCATTTTCTGTTTGGTCAAATTTAGTTTGAATATGTTCAACTTTTTGCAGTTGACACTGGGTTTCTTCTCGTGTTTGTATTAACTGAGACTTGACTTCTGTTAATTCTAACTGACTTTGTTCGTATTGATTTTTATATTTTTCTATTTCTGCTAGTAGAATTTTATTTTGGTTTTCTAGACTAGATAAATTCATCCAATCTTGAAATGCCCAAATTCTATAAGGAGATGATTTAATTTTTTCTTGCCATGAAAAATCTGGTATTTCATCTTCTGGTTTCCATGCTCTTGCCTCTAATTCCTGATACATTTCTGTAGCTTCAGGAAAGTAATAATCTATGATAGTAGGTCTATGACTTTCTGTTGATACTTGATTATTAAATAATGATGGGTCGTAAACATTTACAGCCGGATTATTAAAGTTTGTCTTGAATTTTTGATTAATTGTTTCAATAAATTCTTCTTGGTTATTAATTATTGTCTGAATATTTGTTAACAGGCAACGATTAATGGCATAATTATAAAAATCAATAATTTTCTGGTTGTAGCTTAACCATAATTTTACTGCTAGTTCTGGTTGACTTTGAAATATCTTATCTTGTCGAGCATAAAGAGAATTAACTACTTCCCAAGGAGAACGATAAATTAATATAAATTTGGCATTTGGTAGCAGTTCTGCCCAAAAATCTAGGAACAAAGTTGTCCGAGGTTCTTTCCATCCCCAATTCCCACTTATTGAGTTTTTGGCGATAATTTTTTTAGCTTTTTCTTGAAAATTTTCTTCTATATCTATTTTTTCTTGTAAAGTCCAGCCATCTGCATCTATACCTTGGGATTGTAATACTTGTTGATGAAATTCATAGAAGTCTAAATTTTCAAAATATCCTTTAGTATTGTACTCTGTTCCCTCCATTAATTTTCGACCTATATGTAAACCTGCACTTTGGAGGATAGAAGCTGTTAAGGAACTTCCTGAACGGTGCATACTGGTAATTATCAGAGTTGATTTTTCTGTTTTTTGCATCATAGTAGATTTGGATTATGTATTAGTGAATATTAGTTTTTAGTATATAATTTAATTTGATTTTTTCCGTTGTTCAAATAATTAATTTTAAATATAACTTGCTGAGAAATTAATTTTCTAGCTAATAACTAACTTCCTGTACAAGATAACCTCACTTAACTCAGTCTAATATTTGACAAATTTCTGAGATAATAGTTACTATTTTTTTCCAGTTTACAGTTTAGCCACAGCTAAGTAGATAAGTCTAATTAAATGTAAAATATAATTGTGAATTAAGCAAAGCATAATGTCTGTAGAGCATTCCCTAGGAAAGAAAAGCAATCCCAAGAGTTTGCTTTGTGTCTATGTATATTAGTAGTTCTATGAATTTTCTATTTTATTACCATTATTCATGCACATTTGTCAATCAGTTTTAACTTCTATATTAATTTTTTGGTTTTTTTGGTAATGACCATTTATAGATTTCTGTCTGAATTACAGTTAGTTAGCCAAGACTCTAATAATTGTAGTCGTATTTTAATCTTTTTGATTGTATCATCTCACTGCTTAACTAAGGAATTCTGATTACCTAAAGACTTATGATTGACAATCAAGCTATTTACTTAACAGAATATAATGCAGCATTATGATCTGGATATGTTTTCCCATGAAGAAATTCAATTTTATTCCTGCCACTACTTTGGATGTCTATATTTTTCCTTTTCTTCCAAGCATTAATGTACTGTAATAGAAATTTTGGTAGTATTTCTAATTTTAAATTTAGTTTTACAAGAAAAAGAGAGATGATTAGGAATCTTAAACTATCAACCTATAATTAATTCTATCCTTATCCTAAATCTAGATCTTTTGTATGTATTGCCACCTTTTCATGTTGCGCAATTCTTAACCCACCCTAAGCCAGGATTGAAGATTCCTTTAACAAACAGTCTCTTAGATAAAGCGCCTCAAACAGAATCATATTTTCTCTATGATGTTAACTAGATCAATAAATTTCATTTTCTCTTACCTTCTGACAATAGAAGAGATTTAGCAACCAATATTCTTGCATATTTAGGAATACCAAATAGTGTAGGATATCAACAGGTAATGAGCAAGATAGCTCATCCCCGAATTATCAATACCAAATCAAGGAAATTTTACACAACAATGTCAACAACAGCAACAGAAACCAGCGTTAACTATCTTCAGACTGGGAATAAACTATTAAGGGAAGGTAACTTACCCGAAGCTGCTGATGCTTACCGTCAAGTAATTAAACTTAATCCTAAATCAGCAGTAGCTTATCAAAACCTAGGAGAAACTCTCAGTTTACAGGGAAATTTAGAGGAGGCAGCAAATATCTATCACGAAGCAATTCAACTACAAACAAATTATCCCTGGTCTTACTATAACTTAGGAGAAATTCTGATTAAACTTGAGAGGTTTGATGAGGCAGTTATTTATCTACGTCAAACTATTGAACTTAATCCAGAGTTTCCCAAATTTTATCAGAGTTTAGGGTTAGCTTTGGCAAAACAAGGATTATTTGATGAGGCGATAGTTACTTATCGTCGCGCTATTGAAATAGACCCCTATGCAATTTTAACTTATCAATATTTAGGTGAAGCATTAGCAAGTCAAAAACAGTGGGATGAAGCAATAGAAAGTTTCAATCAAGCTATTGGAATTAATCCCTATTTATCAGAATATCATTTAGGTTTAGCTAAGGTTCTAGAAAATGCTGGTCAAATAGAACAAGCAATTATTTCTTACCATCGCGCTCTAGAGTTAAATCCAAATTTAGCAGAAGCTTACTATTACATTGGGTTGGCTTTAACCAAGTTGCAAAACTGGGAAGAAGCTATTGATGCCTGTATGCAAGCTATCTCTCTAAATGTCAAAAATGCAGAAGTTTATCATCATTTAGGAGCAGCTTTAGCCCAACTACAACGTTGGGAGGAAGCGGTTGCTGCCTATCAAAATGCAATTGAATTTAATCCTAATTCTGCAATAATTCATCATCAATTAGCTTATGCTTTAGCCCAACTAAAACAGTGGGAGGAAGCTGCGGTTGAATATCGTGAAGTTCTCAAAATAAATCCAAATTCGGCAGTGGTTTATGACCAGTTAGGAGAAGCATTAACAGAAATGCAAAAGTGGGAAGAGGCGATAAATTGTTATCAGAAAGCTGTAGAAATTAAGCCAGATAATCAAAAATTTAATCAGCATCTACAGGAGGCATTGGCGAGAAGACAGGAACAGAATAAAACTGTAATTGAGTCTCATCTAAAATTAGCAGAAATGATGGAACAACAAGGATTTATTGATGAGGCTATTTCTACTTATCGTCGAGTAGTAAGTCTTAATCCCACTGCTGCTGATTTGCACCATAAATTAGGGTATAGTTTAGCAAGTTTAGAAAGATGGGATGAGGCTGTTTATGCTTATCGTCAAGCTATTGAACTTCATCCAAATTCGGGGGTTGTACATTATCATTTGGGCGAAGCTTTGGCAAATTTAGGCTTAGATGAACAAGCAATATCTTCCCTAGAAAAAGCAATTCAACTTCAACCTGATTTATCTGGCGCTCATCAAACTTTGGAAAAATTACAATCAAAACAAAAGTAACTTAACTGATATTTTTTCCACCGATCAAACTGTTAATAGAAACTTTTATTACTGCCCTCGTTTCGCTGCGCATTAATGTTGCGCAGCATTCCGTTTCGTCTATAAATTTCATTTGAGCTGATTAAAATTAGTAGTGACTTATACCAATTACCATGGATTAATGCTATACTTAAGCGATACTTCATACGAAATCCGGTATAGATATCCCTGTTATATCTCACCCTGTAGAGACCTTGCATGCAGGGTTTCTACAAGGTTTTCGCGGTTTGGTCAAAGCGAGTGTGTTTAACCCGGATTTGGTATCAATTATTAAGTACAGGACTTACACCAAGCTACTATATATATGTGGTCTGGTGCGTAAGTCCTAAAGTAATTAACAGGACTAAATAACCTTTTTGATAATTAGCACCCCAGGAGCGTCTTAATTACTCTTATCTTTACCCAAAAACTAGGGTTTAAAGCCTCTCCTATATGGGAGAAAAAAGAAAAAATTTTCCTTTTAACCAATCCTCAATGTTTTAAGAAGAGGTAATTATTAATTATACCATTTTCAAAAAAGGTAGTTACATCTGATGTTTTGATTTATTCCTACAATAAAAAAATAGAAACTCCATGAATTCTAGATATAAAACCTTTTTTATCTTTTTTATCATGTTTTTATTCCCCTGTTCCCTGTTCCCTGTTCCCTATTCCCTGTGTGATGACTGTAGCAATATTTTATGAAATTGGTATTATTAATTATTAATTGTTAATTATTGAATTCTCCCCTACTCCCCTACTCCCCCGCTCAATAAAATTCTGACTTCAAAGTATATGTTTAGCGGCAATTATGTCTCCATTTATTCACAACTTGTTCTCTGTAAAGCATTTGATTTCCTCGTCTGCGAATAAATTCATTATCATTAATAAAATAGCCCAGACGAGGATTAACAAAACCATTATAAGCAACTTCTACAGGAAAATTTCTCCAACCCGAATTATTTCTATTTCGACGTTCAAACAAAACTAATTCATTACTATTTTGATATCGACAAATGTGGATAATTCGATTCTCTGTTCGGAAAAATGCTTCCTGGGATAAATTACGATTTATACCTTCACAACTCAAATTATTATTGCCAAAAGAAGGCTGATTATAATTATCATAAGTTTGAGGTTGTGATGGGTTAGAAGCACCAGAACGGTTTTCATATTGACCATTTTTGAGATAATGATCGTAACCAGACCTAAATTCACCACGACGTACAGCATCTGCTACATCAGGGTTTTGTCGCAAATATTCTTGTTCATTGAATGTTTTAAAAGCACCAGAACGATTTTCATATTGCCCATATCTGACATAATGTTCGTAACCAGAGCGATATTTTCCTTGACGTACTAACTCTGCTACATCAGGATTTTGACGTAGATATCCTTGTTCGTCAAATTCTCTGGTGTAGTTTTCCGCAAGTGCTAGGGGACTGCTACAAATAGTTATAACTACTGTGGCGATCGCTACTATATTTGTTTTAATCTTATTAATATTGAGCATTTTTAACACCTCAAAAATAATTGTTCTTAATTATCAAGATATCCTCTCAGAGTTAGACACTGTAGAGGATTTTAGGTAGTTAAAATTTTTTTTTGCTCAAATCAGGAAAAAATTGCTCAAATTCCGATCTGATTAGGCTTATAAAGATTTTTTGTTCATTCCATAACTCCTGCCTAATTCCCTTAATATCCTGAAAGAGTTGCTATCTTCCTGAAGTTAATAATACCAATTACAATTTAATTTCCGTTTGAGTCGCACTGCCACAGACAACTATTTGAGTAATAGTATCAGTGCCAATTTTTGAAGTGTCTACTTTTAGGATAATCCTGCTTTCCGATATTAGCAGTAAAATATGGAATTCGCCTGATGTCTAAGATGTTGTGATTATGATAGTGGCATATATCTATCACTATTTCAATATCAAAGTTCCTATAGTTAAAGCATAGAGTTAATCAAGGAATTTAACAATGACATCTAACTTCTGCCTCGAGCAAGTCAACCCTCAATCTTCCTCTTTTGTTGCTGATACTAATACAGATTCTTGTGTCACTATTGCGTGGCTTGACTTAATAGCATCAACAGTAGACATTTTTGATGGAGATGATTGGTTAGCCTTATGTGGTGATATTGACGAAGGTGAAATTTACCGAGATTGGTTTATTTGGCAAGATGTAGACTTTTCCCAAGAGTGGGAAGCTTACGATCTAGTTACTAACCAGAGATTTGTGGCAACAGATTTATCCTTACTTAAGGCTAAAATTGATGTAATAGAAGATGCCAGAAGCAACACATCCATTAGAAACTCAGAAAATTAATTATTGTGAAAAAATACTGTTATTGCAGGTAGCAAGACTTATCTGTTATCTGCATTGCTGCCTTTAATGTTTGTCATCACATATTGCCCAATACATTATCAATTTCATCATTGATGAAAATCACAATTGACCTATGGCATAAATCACTTACATTTTATCTATTTCCACATAAAATCAAAGTATAAATTAAATTAACTAATACTATTAAAAATTTTACTTCAGTCTGCTCTAATACTTTCAGTATTTTTTTTAGTTACTTGATTAAATTTTCCTCAGGGAAACACAACGGTTTTCTTTAACTTTGCAGCTTGTTCAGGCTGCATTTTTTTTATTGTAGTACCATAGGTTATACCAAATCTCAAAACGTTTGCTATATATCCTGAAAAAAGGTGTTATACCAATTCCAAAAAGTATTGCTATACTTAGGTCGCACTTCAGTTATTAAGTAATTAACACAGGGGAAATTACCATGCTTGCTAATAATAGCCCAGTTAATGTTTATTATTCTGTGAAATTGTTAAAGAGTCTCTGTTTTTATCAGAGCGCGTAATCAAATTGCAGCGTTGGCAATTTTAGCTGCGATAGAGATTTGATAAGAGCGTTAAATTTAGCTATGGCAGTTAGTAAGAGCTATGCTCCGAAATGCGCGTTTCGCGATCTTAGTTGCGTTACGCCAGTTTTGCGAAGCAACAGCAAACAACCGTGACAACTTGTGGACTGGAGAGTATCGACACTTCCTGGTTGAAGCAGGAATAGAACAGATAATTATAGATTTATATAGATTATCATAGGTTTCTAGGAACGGACTTCACTATCATCTTCAAAACTTCAATATTTGGTATTATAGTAGGCGAGTTATTAAAATTAGGAAAAACTAATGGCAACAGCTATTTTGAACGGGGTTGTTTTAGCATAGAGCGATGAGTGTGAAATTGTCGAAGGTAATTATTATTTTCCACCAGATACGGTCAACCGTGAATATTTCAAAGAAAGCAATACCCAGACTAACTGTTTCTGGAAAGGTAATGCGAGCTACTATAATATTGAAGTCAATGCTAAAGTTAATAAAGATGGTGCTTGGTATTATCCCAATCCTAAAGAAAAAGCCAAAAAGATTCAAAACTATGTGGCCTTTTATCCTACTGTGCAAATAGAAACTTAGGGATAAAAATTGGCCACAATCATTTTAATGATTCATTCACGAAAGAACAACAAGAAGAAATTGTGTTTTTTCTAGCTTGTTGTGGAACAATAGTATCTGAAGCGATTTTATTTATGGGGGTAAATGGGTTCATTAATTGATAATTGATAATGGATAATTGATAATTACCTCGGGTTTTAACCGAGAGGATTGAATATAAGGAAATTCAAGAGCACTTTTTTCTCCACAGCGAGTGAGAGGCTTTATACCTTTATTTTTCGGTAAATACAGTTCCTTAACTTTCTAGACATCCCAATTATTCTAATTATTACTAACAAAGAAAATGGTTTCTGACGGCCTCATTTTTATACTTTTTCTTATTTTCCTGATCCTGCTGTTTTTTGGCTCTGGTCTCTAGATTGCCAAAAATTATATCCTGAACTATTTATTCTAAGAGCTAATATGTAGAAAATGATGATGTAAATATAGTCTGATATTGTCATTGCAAGGTAGCGATTTAACAAGCTAACCTTCTGTAATATATTATCAGCCGACACAATGTTGAAGTTGACTGTTATGCCAAATATTGCCACAGGGGTAATAATTGGGTAAATCATTTATGATTCCTCTTTAACTCCCCCCTCGCAACGATCATGGAGAAGCTCCTTTAATATTTAGCTTATGAATCAGCTCTAAAATAAAATTTCCACATTTTTAGACATCTGACGTTATAATGTTTGACAGGTGACTGTTAGAGGATGTCCAGATGCTATTCCCAGATCAAGTTTCTCAGAACTCAGAAACTGAACCCATCCCTAGAATCTATCAAATTTTAGGATTTGACAGAATACCGAAAAATGTTTTGGAATTGCCCCAAGAACTACAAATAGTCAGTATAATTCGTCAGGGATTTTCAATAATTTCTGTAATTAAAGTAGCAGAATATTGTGGTATTTCTGAGTCACAAATGGCAGCTTTATTAGCAACTTCCGAACGGACTATATCCAGGCGTAAGAAAGATCAAAAACCTCTTGACCTTTCAGAGTCAGATAGACTTTATCGTATTGCTAGAATTTTTGTACACACATTAGATGTATTTGAGAATGTGGAAACAGCAAGAGATTGGCTGAAAAAATCAAACCGTGCCTTAGCTGGAAAAACTCCTTTAGAACTATTAGATACAGATTCAGGCACACAACAAGTAGATGAACTTTTGAATAAAATAGAGTATGGAGTATATAGCTAATGATTAATGATTAATGATTGATTATTAATGACTAATGCTTGTTAGTCATCAATAAACAACAATAGAAATAGGTGGGTATTCAACTACCTGTTGGTAGTTGAATAGTGAGTTTTAACTAGCTATCAGCTTTCAGCTAAAAATTCAAGGGTTTAAGTCCCCCGCTATATTTATAAAAGCGGGTTTTGCGTGTTAATGGGGGTTATAAGACGCAGAGGAGTAACTCTAGATTATCCCCCATTATACACTTTGAGAAGCTGATAACGCAGTTCTTCTGTAAAAAGCTTGTTGATACCTGAGTGCTAAGTGCTACTTTAATCATCCAAAAAAATTACGATAAATACTTACTGCCTTTTTCTTCAAGTAATAGTAGTTAAAAAGATAATAATTATGAGTTTAACAGTATGGCGAATCTCTCATAAAAAATACATTGATCTTGCTTTTACAGGTGAAGCTTATAGTCGTAGTAGAGGTCGTTGGAATTCTAAAGGAACAGCTTTAATATATACTTCAGCCACATTATCTCTAGCCGCATTAGAAACTTTAGTTTGTATGGAAATAGAAAACTTTGGTAATATATTTGTATCTATTAATGTAAAAATTCCTGATAATTTTCCAATTAAACAAGTCGATGAATCTCTATTACCTTATAACTGGCGTGATACTCCTCCACCGGAAGCTTTAGCCTCTATTGGAGATAAATGGTTGACTTCTAAAACTACAGCAGTTTTGAGGGTTCCTTCTGCTATTATTCCCCAAGAATATAATTATTTGATTAATCCTCTACATCCAGATTTTGAGAAAATTTCAATTGCTCCACCTCAGCCTTTTATCTTAGACCGCAATCTAAAAAGTATCAACAAAAATTTGTTGGCAAAACTTTAGTATGGCTAAGAAAGAATTAGTAATGTTTTTCCAACTGTTCCCTATTCCCTATTCCCTATTCCCTATTTGTAATAATTATCTAACTCAACTTAATCGGAATCGTAATTATAAATTCTGTACCTTTTCCGATCTGAGAATTACATTCTAGTTTTCCTTGATGTTTTTCCACAATAATTTGGTAACTAATCGAAAGTCCTAATCCAGTTCCTTTTCCAATAGGTTTTGTGGTAAAGAAGGGGTCAAATAAATTAGACTTCACTTTTTCACTAATTCCTCCCCCATTGTCAGCAATCAAAATTTCTACCCTATTGTCTTTTATTACTTGAGTTTTAATCCGAATATATCCAGCATCACAATGTTTTTTTTCATAATATTGAGCATCTTCAATTGCATCAATTGCATTACCAATAATATTCATAAATAGTTGATTGAGTTGTCCTACATAACAGTTGATATGAGGCAGTTGACCATATTCTTTAATTACTTCAATACCAAAAAATCCTGGTTTAGCTTTGAAGCGATTTTGTAAAATCATTAAAGTGCTATCTATTCCTTCATGCAGATCGACTTCTTTAATTTCTGCTTCATCCAGACGGGAAAAATTTCGTAGTGATTTAACAATCTCTAGAATTCTTTCTGTTCCAATTTGCATAGATTTGAGCACTTTTTTAATATCTTCTTGGAGAAAATTTAATTCAATAGCTTCAATTTCTTTCTCAATTTCAGGATGGGGATAGGGATAATGATTTTGATAGAGTTGAAGTAAATTGAGCAAGTCTTGAGTATAATCTGTTGCATAAACAACATTTCCATGAATAAAGTTAACTGGATTATTAATTTCATGGGCAACTCCGGCAACCATTTGACCTAAGCTCGACATTTTTTCACTTTGAATCATCTGAGCTTGAGTCCATTTCAGTTCTTCTAAGGTTTGCTCTAGTTCTTGTTTTTGTGCTCTTAATTGAGCTTCTGATTCTCGTAGAGCACTCTCGGTAAGTTGGCGATCGCTAGCTTCAATCGCTAAAGAAACTATGTTAGCAATTGAACGGACAAAAAATTCATCTTCAATAGTCCAATCTTTAATTTGACTGCATTTTTCTATACAAATAAGACCCACCATTTCTCCACCGATCCAAATCCCAGCATCAAGCATAGAAAAAATATCTAAAGGTTTGAGATAATTATCTAAAAATTCCTTGGTTTTAGGATCGTTGCGAGCATCATTAGCTGTAATAATATTATCTTTTAGTGAAGTAATCGCTTGCAAATAATTAGGATAATTCTTGAGGTTAAGATTTACTTCTCTAATATGTTCATTGAGTTTGTTTTGGTACAAATCTAGAGATTTTAAATAACTTTTCGAGTCGTCATACAACCAGATTCCCACTCGTTCAACTTCTAATATTTTGGCTGTAGCTTCGGTAATTGCTTGTATAGCTGTTAACAAATCTCCTTGATTTACAGCTCTATTTTGAGCCAGTTCTATTAATATTCTATTGTGATTTTGCAGTCTAGTTTGGCTTTGTTTGCGCTCCCGAATTTCTACAAGTAGTTGTTTTTGAGTATAATTTAATTCGTGTAAAGCCTGATTTTTTTCTTTCAGTTGTTGTTCTAGTTCATCAGTTTGAATAATAACTTGACCGGCTAATCGACGCAGTAATACAATCATTCCACCGGTACATAAAAGGCTTAAGACTATTATGACAGTTCCAATAGTAATAAGCTGACGATTAATTGGAGCATACAATTCCTGACGTTCGATGGCGATCGCGAGTCCCCAATTTACTTGTGATACAGGTTCAAAGGCAACTTTTTGACCATAACTCCAAAATTTAGGTTTGATAACTATCAGTCCATTTTCTTGATAAACTACTGTTTTTTCCAACACTTTAGCAATTGATTCAGATAAACTTTCCCTTTTATGTTTGGAGGATAAAAATAATTTTATCTCTTGTTTTTCTAAGGTCCCTAAAAATACTTCTCCACTTTGACCTAGCCCCGTATTATTTCTGACAATTTTTTCTAAACTCTGGGTTTTAAATAAAACCAAATCTGTACCTACTTGTTGTTTTTTTGAGTTAATAATTGGTTGACTAATAATGAGATAAGATTCATTTTTGAGGCGAATTGGATTGCTAATTTTTGCTTTTTTAATTGGCAATTGCCAATGTTCTTGAGGGATGGGTAAACCAAGTTCAACCACTAATTGATTATCTCGACCAAAGCGACTAATTCCAACTACATCTTCAGTTTGATTAAGAGCATCTTTCAGATAGTCTGCCATTTTAGAAACAGCAGCATCAGAATAGTTTGGGTTGCGGTTATAAGATTCTAATTCTCGTCTTGCTTGAGTACGACTAGCAATTTGTGCAGCAATATCCTTTGTTCTTAAAAGAAATTCTTCTACTGCTAAAGTTCGAGTTCGTAAACCTAATTTTAAATTACTTTCTGCGTTTTTTCTAAGTTCTTTGTAGAACGGAAATATACTTATTATTGCTAACAATATACTAATAGTAAATATTCCTACCGCAGAATAAAAGATTAACAACCTTTGTAATTGTTTAGAGTTCATTATTTTTCCGAAAAATTAATTTTTAAAGCCTCCCTCTTAAGCTTGTGGTTGTTTTATTCTTGAGGAAATAGCTATGGGCGAGATTTATGTAATATCAAATCCGCCTGCAATAGAAGTGTTACAAGAAACTAGGTTTATGGGAGGTAGATGTTAGTATGGTGAGGCATTTAATACAAACTCAGAATAATATACTTTTTTATAAATAGTAATCCTAAATGATTTGTGAGAATTTTTATAATAGTTAAGATTGACTAAAAAACTTGAAAATTATGACTCCTGACTTCTGACTCTTAGCTACCACAAAAATATTACAATTGAAATAGAATTGCTAAAGAATAATAAGTTATTTTCAATTATCATGTATTGAAGAAATACTTATTCAAAAATTTTTACTTTTCAATAAGTATTTCCTGTCCCCTGCTCTCGCAATAAATTAAGTACCTTTACAAGATTAATTTAACATTTTTAATTTTTAAGGGAGTAGGGAGGTTGCATTTAAGGTCTGTAAGGAGTAGGGAGTAGGGGAAAAAATATTTGTATACTTTTATTGTACTTGACTACCATGAACCCGAGGATCGGCTTGACTTGCTTTAATCGGTGCTACAGGAGCATCAAATTCAGAACCTTGACCAACTGTACCATTATATGGTAAAGAACTTCCAGCAACTAAAGCTTCTATATTTGCTGCCATGACAGACTTTGGCACTTCTCCAATAGTCTGGCCAACTTCAGTTCCCTCTCCATCTAAAAACACAAAGTGGGGAATACCATCTACCCGGTATTTAACCAATTCTGGTAACCACTTACTATTATCCACATTTAACATCACAAAGTTGGTATTCTGAGCATATTGTTGTCTAATTTCCTCCAACTCAGGAGCCATAGCTTGACAAGTCGTACACCAATTAGCATAAAATTCAACTAGAGTTGGTTTATCATTACTTAACGCTATATCTAGAGGTGTTGCAGTTTCAGCCATTTCATTTAGGGAAACCGAGGCCGTCTCAGTTCGTAGTCCAATAAAAATGGTTACTGATAAAGCGATCGCTACCAAAACAATAATGAAATTTCTTAGGCGCATCGCCAAAGAGGAACTGTTTGTAGGGTTAGATGGGTTTACGTTCATTGTCAGAAAATTAAATAATTATTACAATTACTGAAAAAGGATTAAGAGTAATATCTCTTTTAGAGCGGGCATAAAAACAAGGTAGCCGTTAAAGCCAGACAACTAAAGTCCTCTTCTTATATAGTATAATTAACAAGAATTTCAAGGTAGAAAAATATATGGTTGTCAGCAAGTTTTAGTTAGTCAAACTTTAGATAGCTCAACCAGATAGTAAAAATACAACTTTTTTAGGGACGTTCTATGGAATGTCCCTATTGCATTCTAATATAATGAAAATTGCTGTAACTAAATAATCAGATAATGAAAAAAATCAATTTTCTAATTGAGAATAAGAGGATTAACCCGTGAAAAAACGAGTAACGTTAACATTTCCACAACGGTCAATTCATATGCCCATTACCTATAGATTAGCAAAAGATTTTAATGTTGCTGCTAATATTATTCGTGCTCAAGTAGCACCAAATCAAGTGGGTAAATTAGTGCTGGAATTATCAGGAGATATTGATGAGTTAGAAGCTGCACTGGAGTGGATGAGACTGCAAAATATAGATGTATGTCTAACTAGTAGAGAAATTTTAATCAATGAAAATAGCTGCGTAGATTGTGGTTTATGTACTGGTGTATGTCCTACAGAAGCTCTAAGTTTACAACCTGATACCTTTCGTCTAAATTTTGTCAGATCCCGTTGCATTGTATGTGAACAATGTATTCCTACCTGTCCATTTAAAGCAATTTCTACTAACCTATAAAATAATGTGAAACCAATACCTTTACTTTCTTTCACTCTACTTTTAATGAGTTATAGCATTTTTGGCTGGAGTCTAGCCAATGCTCAAGTTTCTCTGTTTTTATATCTAGTTGTTATAGCTTGTATTTTTTTATTAGATGTAATTTTAACATTTCGTTTACTTGATTTGAAAGCAATATCTCCCTGGTTTCAATCTGATATTTTTACTTTTATTTCTGCCATTCTCATTGCTTTTTTATTTGTAGTTTTCATTAGGTGGATAAACATTTTTATCCATGCTTTAGTCTTAGTATCTGCAGGAATCTTAGCCAAATTAGATACTCAAGTTTATGGTTTAAAAAAATGGCAATCTTTTGGAATTTTACTAATTATTTCAGAGGGGAGTCTTTTTCTGGGAACTGCACTTTACATATTGATCAAAAACTATAAATAGTAATCCTATTTTTTTACGTTTGAAGATTTTATACAAGTTGGGAGTGGGGAATTACTAAAGCAAAATTTTAGATAAAAATAACTCTAATCCTAGTTGCAAAAAATACTACTATCTTAACTTTTTTTGAATCCAGAATTCAGAAGTAGGAGAAACCTCAAGAGAGGCAGTATCTGACAATTAAATTTGAGGGGTCAGATCAAATCCGGTTAAACAGTTATAGAAAGGTTTAAATCGTAATTGAGCCAACACACACCTAACCCCTCCCAGGAGGGGAAGTCAGGAATCAGGAGGAGAGAGAATCACTTTGATGAGCGTAGTTATGACGATTGGAGCATTTTTTTCTGTCCAATCAAACGGATTCCACATTATACCATTTATCAGGCAACTTTATTTGATAATTATTTTCTGCTTTGTAACTTAGCATTATCCTCAACATTCCCCAACCATAATCACTAATTCCCTTAGCTAAATTGTGGTTTTTCACCATATTTTTGAGTGCTACTTTTGTGCGAGATTTTCTACCGCAACACAACTCCGACATGTCTTTTAAGACGGTTCCCCTACCTGACTCCTGAGTTCCACCAAAATATTACAACTGTGCAGAGGATTGCTATATTTTAATCAGCTAGTCCTAAATCAATTCCTATTGCTTTTCCTTCTGCTAATTTTTCAGGATTAAGCTTACCATCATCAACTAAAACACGGAAAAAGTTCGGGAGTTTGGTAGCCCCGTCAATTTAGGCGCGGGGCGGAAAAACGACTCGGCGACTTTAGTCGCCGTGATGAGGGTCATTAATGTATTCCAAAATCTTAGCGGTGCTGACTTTCCCGGTAGTATCGTAAAAATAACTATGAGTCCACAAACTAGGTAGCTTGCATAGCTCTGGAAACTCTTGTCGCAACAGTCTCGATGACCTACCTTTTAAAGCTTTGACTATTTTGTGGATTGCTACATCAGAACCATGCTCTACCAATACATGAACGTGGTCTGGTGCTATTTCTAACCCTTTAATTAACCAACCTTTTTCTGTGGCCACTTCTGATAAGATAGCTGCCAACCTTATTTTAATTTGGTCCACTAAGACTTTCTTGCGCCGTTTGGGAATCCATACTAAGTGGACATGGGCTAGACCTATAGAATGGTTGCCATGACGATATATTTTTTGCTGGTTTTTCATGTTGATAAATTTACATTTATCGACAAATAAATCATAATAGAGGCATGAGCAAAAAAACAAAAAACATAGGATGTCAACAAGTTCTGCTGCATCCCGACAAAAATCTATTGGCTATCCTAGAATACTTGTGCGCTCAAGCCAACAAAGTATTTAATTGTTCGGTTTATTACGCCCGACAAGTTTTTTTTCAGGAAAATCGATTTGTTACTCAAGGCGAGCTTTGCGGGCAGATGAAATGGAACAGACATTTTAACGCGATGTATGCCTAAGCGTGCCCAACAAATATGCAACGGTGTTGTTGAATCTTTCAAAAGTTTTAAACAACTCTCAAAACTATTTGGAAGCGGTGAATTGGTTAACAAGCCCAAACCTCCTAAATACCGAAAACCTGGTTTATTTAATGTTTCCTATCCTAAAAGATGGTTGAAACTTACTGATAAAGGAATTAGAGTTCCATGATTGACGCAAGGTTAAAGCATGGTTTGGACTAGAGAATTTCTATATCCCAATGGCAAGCAACCTGGAGTGGAACTTAATTAAAGAGATGAGGATTTTACCTCGTCACGGCTGTTTTTCTGTCGAGTTTGTCTATGAAATTAAAATTCAATCACTCAAGTTAGACAAAACCCAGGCTCTTTCTATTGACCACGGTTTAGACAACTGGTTGACCTGTGTGGATACTTTCGATCACAGCTTTATTGTCGATGGCCAACATCTGAAATCCAAAAACCAGTGGTACAACAAACGAATAGCTGCTCTTAAGGAAAATCAACCGCAAGGTTTCTGGTCTAAAAGATTAGCTCGCATCACTCAAAAGCGTGATTGCTTCGCAGGCTCGCAACCAGATGCGAGATGCTGTTAACATGCGCAGCGCGATTAATCATCAACCATTGCCTTAAACATGGAATTGGTACAATCGTTTTTGGTTGGAATAAAGGTCAAAAACAATCAATTGGACTAGGGACTAAAACTAACCAAAAGTTTGCACAAATTCCTACTGCCAGACTCAAAGAACGAATTGAGCAACTTTGTAGCTTATATGGGTTACAATTTGTAGAAACCGAAGAGTCTTATACCTCGAAAGCTAGCTTTTTAGATGGTGATGTTCTCCCAACCTATGGTGAAAAACCCGACAACTGGGAACCTAAGTCCTTCGGACACGCTGCCTCTTTCAGAGGAGCTTCGCTAACGCGTTTCATGTCGCGCAGCGAAACAGGAAAACGCATTCAACGAGGTTTATATCGTTCTGCTGCGGGCTATTTAATTAATGCTGATTGCAATGGTGCAGCAAATATTTTGAGAAAAGTATCTGGAAGGCTTAAGTTGAACTTAAGTCAACTAAGTAGAGGCGCATTGACAACGCCTTTAAGAGTTCGATTTTGGATTTCTTAAGAATCCCCGTCTCGCGATTAGCGGGGAGTGTCAAAGACAAAGTATTTACCATCTGAATTTTTTGAGAAAGTTACCGTTTGAATTTATCCCACAAAATCTCGATGAAGCCTACAACATACTAATCCAATTTTAGGTAGTTTTATATAGTCATCTTAAAATTTAACATTTTGAGGATAATTAATAGATTTCCTGCCTTTTTGAAATTTGAATCTTGGCAACTTAGCTTGTTTCTCAAAAAAATTTTTGTAAGCTGTAATAACCTTGATTTGTGGGTATTCAACTTTGAATTTAGTATTTGAGTAAATAAATAAATCAAATTAGTAGGATCAATATCAGCAATTTAGCCTAGGGTATTTGTATAAATGTAAAGCATAGTTATTATGGACGTTTAAAAAATTGTCACAAATAAACCTACCAATAATAGTTAATTTCTGAGATAATAAGAAATAAGCGTTTAACTGTTCTTGACCCCTACCTATAAATGGTGGGGGTTTTTTGTATTCAATTACTGTACAATTTTAATTCACCCCAGATATCATCATATTAGTACAAATGTCTTATAGGTAGAAATTACTGTAATCTTTTTGACAAAAAATATAAATTCATATTTTTTTATATTTAAACATTGGAATCAACAACTCATTGACTAACTTACTACCCTTGACTTTACCACTCTTCCGATTTCTTCTAGCACTAACATTGTCACTTGTTCAGGAGTATCTTGACTATCTACAGTAACATTAACATCTGCATTGGCATAAAGCGGTCTTCTTTCCTCCAAAATAGCCTGAAGTTTAGCCAAAGGGTTACTATTTTGAAGTAAAGGTCTAGTCCGATCGCCTTGCAAGCGACTATATAACACTTCTACTGGCACATCTAACCAAACTACTATACCATGTTGTAAATAACTCCAATTAAAAGGTTTTATGACTATACCACCACCTGTTGCAATAGTCAATTTTTTGTAACTACATACTTCTGATAATATATTTGTTTCCAACTCCCGAAAAGCTGCCTCACCCTCAGTAGCAAAAATTTCGCTAATTGACTTGCCAGCAGCTTGAGAAATCAAACTATCCGTATCTAGAAAACGATATCCCAACTGTTGGGCTAACAAATGTCCCACAGTTGTTTTGCCAGCGCCCATCATTCCGACTAAATAAAGATTTACTCCCTCTAACAAATCCCTATTACTAATATCCATAGTTATTCAAATAATTGAGTCTAATACCAATTTCATAAAATATTGCTACAGTGGCTTTTTTGTCAGGAGTCAGTCATCAGGAGTCAGGAGGTAAGAATTTATAATATTTATTTTTTCTGAGAGTCAAACTGTTCTATGATTGACTAAAAATAGTTTGATAACTATGATAAATTGTTTTTTACCAAGGGATAATTTGATTTTACCCTCTACGTCGGCAGGAAATTTACTAGCACTTTTGTGCTCATTTTACTGTAATTCTCTACGCATTAATTTGGTATAAAACCCCGCCTTTTAATCAGTTAATTAGTTATCAGTTAAATATTTTTTCTAGTTCGATCAAAATAATAAAGTAAGAATTTAACTTCTAACTTCTAACTTCTAACTTCTGACTTCTAACTTCTAACTTCTGACTTCTAACTTCTAACTTCTGACTTCATTCAGACTGACCACCTGGTTTATTAGCTTGCTCAGGAACTTCGCCTTCAGTCTCTTCATTTTCAGTAGGTTTAGATGGATCTGGAGGTGGGGGAGGAGTAATTACCCGATAATCTGCATCATACACAGATTCGGTTTGACCAACCCCAGAAACACTAGGATCCCGATAACCATAAGAATAGACAGAACCCGACCAAGACTCTGTTTTTGGCTGTTGTTCCGCTTCATAATTTTTCTGTGTAGAACCTTGATTAACAGACCCTTGTGCCTCTTCAATATCTTTTTCGCTGGTACTACTGTCCCAAGAATGACTAACTTTAGGAGGTCCTTGTTCCCAGTCATCAAAATTTTCATCTTCCTCAGTTGGTTCCGAACCTTTATTTAGGTTAAAGGAGCTTTGAGAATCTGAAATTCCTTGAGACTGTGAATATCTATCGCTACCTTCCCCAGTTTGATTTTGATGCTGAGATTTTCTAGAGCGAAGTCTGGAAGGTTGAAAACTTCGTTTAAACAGGTAATTGGAAAGTTCAAAGATGCCATAAATCAACAAGTAAGTGATTATACCTGCAACAAGAGCGGCTAAAATCCATACAGATAGAGGTAGAGGTATTGATTTTAATCCCAGAAAAGTTAAGGACAAACTAGGAGACCAATTTTGCCAAGCAAATAAGGCCAACCCACTGATGACAAAGATTAAAAAAGATAACAATAGTAAATTCCGATTTCTATTCATGGCCTATCCACCGTTTAATAGGAACACAATCTAAACCAAATTGATCTAAAGCACGAGCTACCACAAAGTCTACCAAATCTTCTATAGTTTGGGGATTATGATACCAGGCCGGGATTGCCGGGACAATTCTTGCTCCTGCTTCTGCCAGAGTAGTTAAATTTCGTAAATGAATCAAACTCAAAGGTGTTTCCCGGGGCACTACGATTAGTTTACCACCTTCTTTTAATTGTACGTCTGCTGCCCGCTCTACTAAATCTGAACTGAATCCAGCAGCCAACTTACTTACTGTTCCCATGCTACAAGGAATAATTATCATACCCTGAGTTCGATAGGAACCACTAGCAACATTTGCTCCTATATCTTGCCAAGGATGACAATAGAGTTTACCGTTACTTTCTTCTCCAGCTTGTTCTCGCCAGAATTTTTCTTGTTTAGTTGGTTCAGCAGGCATTTTAATATTTTGCTCTGCTTGCCAGACTGAATAAGTAGCTTTTGATGCTACTAAGTCAATAGTATAATTAGCTGCCAGCAAAAATTTAATGCTTCTAACAGCGTAAATTAGTCCTGATGCTCCTGTAACTCCGATAACTATCGGTAGTTTAGGAGTAGAAACAAAATTACTCATGTTTGAATAAATCTTCAGAAACTTCCTTTCATCTGCTAGGAGATTGGGGTTGCAAAATCAGGGAAAGATAGATCAAAAAGTAGATATTTTTTGATCTATCTTTCCTCAACTAATAAATAGTTGAAAATCAATTATCATTCGTTAAATCTACAATGCCAATATATTAGAAAGATTTGACAATTATGGAGATAGGACAATTTTTTTATACCTAATTAAACGGATTTAGTATTATATCATGTCCCGAACTGAGCGCGATTAAACGGATTTAGCACTACGCCGACTCGGTGTTTGACATTGCTAAATCCCGTTTTGCTACGCAACATATTTGCACAGCATGACAAACGGAAAACGCGGAGCTTTTCCACACAGAAAACTCTCTGGTGAGATTACTTTTGACTTGCGCGTAGCGCTATATCTTGTCAAAGCAACTAGAAAAAAGGAAGAGGATGTATTTCAATTTCTCGCCCACTTCCCTACTCCCTGTTAATTAGACATCTCCGATAATTCACTTGAAACAACTATAAAAAGGTTGTTAAATCTTAATTTCCGGAGATGTCTATTAATTAGAACCGATAAGGATTACTGGAGGAGGAGAATTCTTCATCATCAAAAGCGGTGCTGCCACCACTGACTGCCACTAAGTCAATTTGCTGGCGATAATAATCAACACTCTTGACCTGTACTTCTACCATATCTCCTAGTCGGTATTGGTTACGGTTTTTGCGTCCGACAAGTGTTTGTTGTCGGGAACGATATTCATACCAATCATCTTTCAGAGAAGATACATGAACTAAACCCTCTACTCTGAAAGTTTCTGTAGACTCAGAGGCAATTTCAATTTCTACAAAGAAACCGTAAGACTGCACTCCTGTAATCAAACCTTGGAAAGTTTGACCAGTGCGTTCCTTCATTAATCCAGTTTTAATTAATCCTTCTAAGTCTTCTTGAGCATCCTGTGCCACGTTTTCTCGTTCAGTTAAATGCACCACTACTGATGTTAGTTGTGCTTCCAATTCTTGCTGTATTTCTGGAGCTAAAACATTCCAGGATATTTTGCCATGACATGAAGAATGTCCTAACTCTACACCTTCTTTAGAACGACTAGAACGGCGATCGCGACCTTCATTAAATACAGTATGTAAGACTCGTGAAATCAATAAATCGGAATATCTCGAAATTGGTGATGTACAATGAATATAACCATGTTGTAAGGCTAATCCAAAATGAGGTTGAGCTGTGGTGCTGTAAATTACTGGCTTCAAAGTATCTTCGAGCAAGTATGTTAGCACTCTTTCTGATTTGGGTGCAGTAAATGCCTCAACAAATGCTTGATAGTCAGCTGGTTGTACATCTTCTTCATCTTCTAGATATAAGTCAGCTCCAAGATTGCTAGCTAACTTAATAAATTCTTGAATATCTCCTGGATCTGGGGAATTTTGGACCCGATAAATTGCAGGTACTCCTAGTGCTAGCAAGTGACTCGCTATTGCTTGGTTTGCCAAGACGATTAATTCTGCTACCATGGAACGAGCTGGAAACATCTCAGGAACTATCATTGCTCCTAAGGGTCCTTCATCGTTATAGTAGCTTTTTTCATCTGGTAAATTTAGGTCAAAAGCACCTCTTCGTAATCTGGCACTTCGGACTGCTTGACTAACATCTTGAAGTTTATTGATGGCACTCTCGAGTTGCTCTAAGTTTATATTAACTAATTCCTCTGTATTGCCATTAATAATTTTTCTTGTTTGCTCGTAGCCGAGATGAGCATCTACCTGGATGACACTAGGTTCAATTTCAAACTCAACTATCTGACCGTTTTTATTGACAGTTATCAAAATAGATATAGCTAGTCGATCTTTTTCTGGTAGTAAGGAAAAGTAATCACTTGATAATCCGTCTGGTAGTATAGGAACTACTTGATTTCGCAGGTATATACTGATACTTCGCTTACGAGCTTCTTTATCTAGTTGGGAGTCTGCTTTAATAAAGTAGGCTACATCAGCAATGTGAACTCCTACTCGCCAATAACCAGAGGTTGTAGTTTCTATACTTAGAGCATGATTAATGTCTTTCTTGTTGATTTCTCCAAAAGAAATTGTGAGTAGTTCACGCAAATCTAGTCTATTTTTTTGATCTGCTTTAGTAGAATGGTTAACCAGAGATTCAGCTTCCTTAAGAACTGTATCCGGAAAAGACCGGGGTAAGTCATGTTTGCAACATACTATATCTAGGTCATCTGCTGCTTCTGCATCTGAACCTAGAATCTGAACTACTCTTCCTATAGGACGTTTTTCTCCTAGGGGATAACGCAATACTTCGACATGGACAAGGTGGTCTATAGCATCTGCTAAGTCTGGACCTTCTGGTACTAAGTCGATTTCAAATAGTAGGCGATCGTCTAGGGGAACTGCTCGATAGTAGGGATCTCCATTGTGCCCATTGATTTGTTTGATTCTTGCTAATAAGGAAGGGTTAGCACGTTCTAATATTAACTTGACTTCTCCTTCCGGACTCCGGCGACGACTGCCTTCTTTAATAATTTTGACAAATACGCGATCGCCATTCCAAGCATTACTCAGATGACTTTCCCGAATGTAAATATCTTCTGTTCCTTCTGAGTCTTGTATGGCGAAGCAAAATCCTTTACTGGAACAGCGAAGTTTTGCTTCTACAACTGCCTCTTCCAAAAGTCGCCGATAGCGACCTTTGTCTTTGGCTAGAACTCCTATTTTTTCTAGAGCATCCAAGGCAATTTGTAATTTGCGGATACTTTGATCGTCCTGACAATCTAGTTTTTCTCCACT
>NZ_JAAHGT010000269.1:2468-10748 GCF_010672385.1 Okeania sp. SIO2F4 | reverse complement strand
AATTCAGGTTGAAAGTCTCCCCTTTCAAGGAGAAAAAGCGGTTGAGGGATGGATAGGTGACCTAACCATATCCAATCAACCAAGAGAAATAAATTTTTTCCTTGAGCGTCAATCCTCTCCCTTTTATGGAGAGGTAATTATCCATTAATGAAAGCAAGTCTAAGAGTTTTGAGTGTAAGCATTCAGCTATCAGCTATCAGCATTCACCTATGAGTTATTAACTTATTATTTTAGAAGGAGGAATTAGTCTCCAAAAATAATTAAAAGTCCGACACGAAAAATGTTATCAGCAAAGCTTAGTAAGTTATTACTTTCAAAAGCTTATGGGCTAGCCCCTTCCCCAGGAAAAGCTGATAGCTAAATACTAAGAGCTAAATGCTTATTTTTAAGTTTTTTAGTTTTCCTGAGCTATGATTAGGCTGCTATAGGATTTTTTATTAATTAAAACCTAAATTTTTGCGTCCGATAGCATCAAATAAGTCGAGCATTTTTTCTCGCCAAGTATGAACTGGATCGCTAGTTTCTAATAGTTTTTTGGGAGACATAGCACGAGCAAATTGAAAATTTGAAAATACTAGATAATCTGCATAATTTGGTTTTTCTCCTGCTAAAAAAGGTTGCTGACTGATAGTGTTTCTTAAAGGCTCTATAAAAGTTCGGAAATTATTGATTTGGTCTTCTGTAACATCCTTAAATTCTTCTAGAGACTTACCAAAAACACTTTCACGACTTTCTCTAAAATAAGGCTGGTCTTTAGGATCAATATTTTCAAATACATCGTATAAGATTATTGGCACTAATACTCCAAATAAACTGTTATTCCAAGCGTCAACAAAAATGGTTTGAGCTTTTGCTTCAGCACTACCAAATAAAGAAGGTTTATCTGGATAAGTTTCCTCTAAGTAGTTAGCAATATTCCAGGAATCATAAACTACTTTATCTCCCTTATTTGCATCAACAATTACAGGAACTTTTCCCTGATTAGAGAAAGCGATCGCCTCTTTTTCTGTGAGTCGCCAAGGAATAATTTTTACTTCTAAATTTTTGTGGGCTAGAGCCATGCGAATTCTCCAGCAGAAGGGACTAAAAGCTCTGTTTTCTTCTGCAGTAACTAGGTCGTAAAGTTTAATTGCCATGGATTCTTTAACCTTGAGAATTTGTAAATACACGATCAAATCTATCAGAATCTTTGCTTTTTAGTAAACTTATTTTTTTATGGAAATAAATCAACTTTTTATTATACCAATAATCTGCTACTTTTTAGAAATCAATAATCAAGCATAAGGTTAATCATTAATATTGTCTTGTCTATAAGTATTAATAGTAATAGGAACTGGTCTAGCTAAAGTTATGGATTTAAAATTCCCCAATCAAAAGTTAAATTATTCCCATGACTAAATTGAGTAATTTGAGAATTTTCTAACAGTAATGATGACTGTTATGGTAATCCTATTTAAGTTGTCATATTTTGGTAGTAGAGACGAATTGCCATCTACTTTTGATACCAAATCCGGTTTGGAAAAACCACTTATAATATACAATATTTATTCTTGGCGATCGCTCAGAATAAATATGTAAGAAAGAACAGAATAAAACTCAGGAATATTTATGGCTAATAAACCTTATTTAGCCAATCATTATAGTTGTGATGAACTCAAAAAAAAGTATCGTTCCAGTAAAGATTCAGTAGAAAAAAGAAGATGGCATTTACTATGGAAAATATCTCTGGGATGGAGTAAAAAAAATAGTGCAATCGCAGTATGAATTAATTATGATTATGCTCAAAAAATTCTCAAAAAGTATAATCAAGAAAAGGAAAAAGGAGTCAAAAATTTCAGAAAAAATGTTCAAAAATACCAAGTGGGAAAAAAATATTTATTAAATCAAGAGCAGCTTAAAAAATTGTCAAAAGAATTAGAATCAAAACCAAAGGATGGAGGTATTTGGACTGGACTAAAGGTAGCACGTTGGATTGAAAAAGAAACAGGAAGAGAAAAAATTTGGAATCAAAGGGGATGGGATTATTTAAAAAAGCACAATTATTCATGGCAAAGTCCAGGACCAAAACATAGAAAAGGAGATAAAAAAACACAGGAAGAATTTAAGATAAATTTACCCATAAAAGTAAAAGAACTCAAAAAAAATCTCCAAGTACCAAAGGTTGAAGTGTGGTTTTTTGATGAACATAGAGTGGGATTAAAACCAATATTGAGAAAAGTCTGGAGTAAGAAAGGAGAAAGACCAATAGGGATTGTTCAACATCGTTATGAATGGCTATATGTCTATGGCTTTGTCAATCCCAAAACAGGAGAAACATTTTGGTATTTAATACCAAGAGTAAATACATTATGGTTGAACAAAGTATATAAGCAATTTGCCATTGACGTTGGCATAAGTGAAGAAAAAAAAGTTTTGTTAATTGAAGATAATGCAGCGAGTGCATAGTAGTAAAAAAGTGGAAATTCCGAAGGGAATTATAGTAGATTATTTGCCACCATACTCTCCAGAATTACAACCAGCAGAAAGGTTGTGGAAATTAATAAATGAACCATTACTCAACGAATATTTGGAAACCATAGAAGAAATCGAAGAAACATTGGTAATTAGGTGTAATATTCTTCGGGAAAAAATGAAGGAGGAAGTAAGAAATTTAACTAACTATCATTGGCTTACTTACACCTAAAATATTAGGGGTTTTTCCAAACCGGATTTGGTATTACAGGAGTCAGGTAGGGTCTCCATGGGATTGGCAACGTACAGAATTTTCAAGGTTTTCAGTTCAAATTAACTATTATAAAAATTTTCACAACCAATGCGCAGATTGCTATATATATGTTTTATCCTCAAAGTTTAGCTGTGACAAAACTCATGGATTTAAGATGTAAAAAATCCCAAAAAACTATCAAAATACTAATATTTTGAAAAGGAAATTTACTTGTATAATTAATAGATTTAGCTAAAGTAATTTGTCTATATACTTAACTGAAACAGGAAATAAAAATTTATTTTGGTTGACTACTTATATAGTAAAATAGTAGAAAATCACTAATACCATCAGGCAAAAATGAATTTAATTCCTAATCAATGTCAAGACTTACAAAATCGGGTAGAAAATCTACTTCAACTATTACATCAAGAACCTACTCTTAGACAGCAAGATACAACGGCAGTTCGCTCTTCTTTAAATAAAGTAATTTCCCCAAAATTTGAAATAGTATTTGCCGGAGCTTTTAGTGCAGGAAAGTCGATGTTAATTAATGCTTTATTAGGGAGAGAATTACTCTACAGTGCGGAAGGTCACGCGACAGGAACAGAATGTTATATCGAATATGCTGAACCTGAAAAAGAACGAGTAGTTTTGACATTTTTAAGTATTGCTGAAATTCAAGAACAAGTATCAATTTTACGACAGCAATTAGGTTTAGACTCTAATGCCAATATTGAACAATCAGAAATAATTGGAATTATCCGGGAACAATGCAACGCAATTATTAAAAATGAAGGAGGAGAAAATAAATCAGAACGTGCTAAACAAGCAAAAGCTTTAAAATTATTAGTGGATGGTTTTGAGGCAAATCAAGAATTTATTCATCCGACTCAAAATTCTATTTATTCAATGGAACAGTTTAATTTTTCCAACCTGAAAGAAGCAGCGAGTTATGCCAGAAGAGGAATGAATAGTGCTGTGTTGAAGAAGGTGGAATATTATTGTCATCATCCTTTATTAGAAGATGGAAATATCATTATTGATACTCCAGGAATTGATGCTCCTGTAGAGAAAGATGCTCAAGTTACTTATGACAAAATAGAAAACCCTGAAACTTCCGCAGTTATTTGTGTTTTAAAAGCTGCTGCGGCGGGAGATATGACAACTGAGGAAACAGAATTATTGGAAAAAATACGAGAAAATTCTGGTATTAGAGACCGGGTTTTTTATGTCTTTAACCGTATAGATGAAACTTGGTACAATTCTCAACTTAGGCAAAGATTAGAAAGTTTGATTATTTCTGATTTTCGAGATACGGAAAAGATTTATAAAACCAGTGGTTTATTAGGTTTTTATGGCAGTTTAATTAAAGAGACAAGTCGGGAGAAGTGCTTTGGTTTAGATACTATATTTGCTAATAGTGTTAAAGGTTTGGATGGAGAGGAGGAAACGCCACAATTTGTCTACGCTTTTAACAATTATTGTGGAACTTCTCGCAAACTTCCTAGTAATTTTCGGGTAAGTATTAATGGTTTTGAATCGCCTAATGAAAATTATGTCAGGATTTTGGAGGAGTGGGGAAAACCTTTAATTGAACAATTAATAATTGATAGTGGGGTAGAAGAATTTCGGAATGGAATTACTCGCTATCTGAAGGAGGAAAAACGCCCACAGTTATTTGCAAATTTGGCAGATGATTTACAAAATATCTGTATACAATTACAGAAAAATTATTTAGCAACTCAACGAGACTTGGCAAGTCAACCTCAAGAAATAGAGGCAATGAAAGCTCAGGAATTATCATTATTAAATTCTCAACTCCAGGAGGTGGGCGAAGGATTTAATCAACATATTACTGAGGAAGTAAATTTGCTAGTTACAAATAAATGTGATGGTTTTGAAGCAGATTTTAATCAACTTCAATCTCGAATGATTCGTCGTTTAGATGAACTGTTAGATACTTTTTCTGTAGAAGCTGCTTATAGTCGGGCAACTATTAATCATCCCCGGAATGCAACGGCACCTTTATTAGCAGTTTTAGTCGAAGCACTTTATTATTTAGCGAATCAATTAGAGAATATTTTGGTTGACTCTACTCAGTTAGTAATAACTGGATTTTTCCAACGTTTAATTGATCGAGTTCGTAAGTCAGACTATTATCGACAACTTTATCGTTTGTTAGGCAATGATGGCGGAATTGAAAAGCATTTAAAAGAAGTAGAAAAAGCAGTTAGCACAGCATTAATAAGTGCAGCGCGAATAGAATGTGACAGGTTTGTGCGAGAAAGTCCGCGTTTTTATGATGAAGGAACTTTTTCTATCTATCAGTTTCGCCAGACTTTGTTACAGACTTCTCAAAGTTTTGACTGTAGCAGTATGGTAGAAGCAGAACCGGCAATTAGACAATTGTTGAAGTTAGATTTTGAGCCAAAAGTTTCCAAGACTATTCGGCAAACTTTTCGTCAAACTGTCAATCAAACTTTGAAGACTAATTTATTACCGATGGCTGAAAAACAAGCAGAAGATATTATGCAGCAATATAATCAAGCGCGGGAATATTTAGAGCAAAGTTTAGAGACAGAAGCTGGGGATAAAATTCAAATAAATTTACGTTTACAAGCTGAGGTTGAGGAGAAAGTAAAGGTTTATAATCAGGCAGTTTCTTATATTAATACTTGTCTAATGGCGATGTTATTAAATGAGCGACAGTTGCCAATTATTTCAGAGTTTGATTTTGGCAAAAGTAAGGAAAATTTGGAAGTGGTAAGTATTGAGGAGGAGAAATTATTGGAGAGCGAGGAAGTATCACCTCTTGATGATTTACGTCGGGAGATGAATTTGAATAGTTAGTTCATTAATGGATAATGGATAATTGATAATTGATAATTACCTCTGGTTAAAACCTAGAGGCTTTATACCTTAAATTTTCGGTAATTTTTTTGTATCAGAAAAGTGTAGGATGTCTCAAAAAAACATCCTACATTTTGAGTAGGGGAGTAAGGGAGTAGGGGAGCAGGGGAGAAGTAAAAACATAAATAATTTAAGTGCTACCTAAGCATACCGTTACTATATGGTAATTGGGATAATTTATTGGAAACAAAGGAATTAAAAATGGCAGAAAATTCAGATAATCAAGAATTTGTTGTATTAGAGGGAGAACAAGTTGTTAAACTTCCTCAAGAAATATCAGGATTCTTAAATTTAAATGTAAACAAATTGGGATATTTATGTCTGACAGAGGAGCAATTAGTATGGGCAATTATTCGACAAGTAAATCTTCATAGTAAGACAATAAATGAATTATTTTATGATAATTATGATGGTCCAGAGTGTGAGGTGTTGAGACCAGGTACTAAAGGTTGGCAAAAAGGGAAAATTAAGGTCGCACTTAATATTGAGTTTTATCCTGATGAACCTGAAGAAGAAATAGAAGAAAAAGAATCAAGTGAGTCAGATAATGAAGGAGAAAATTCTGGGGATAATAATTCAAAAATTCTGGAAACTGAAGTATCTCCACTTGATGACTTGCGACAAAAATTTAATCAGGAAAATCAGTAGAAACTTTCTGAGGAAAATTGACTTATGTAGGATATTTTTTCCTCCTACATATTTTTTATTCAGCCAAAAATAAAATTAGGAGTAATAAATTCATCAGGAAACTTGACAAATGCCTAGTATGAATAGGAGTTAAATATGAATCAAGAAAATTTAGATAACAATGAGGAAATAATCACCAACATAGAACCTAGATTTTAAATACTAAAACCAGGCGAAGTCGCCTCTTTCGGTTAAGATTTTAGAAATGATTTACGTCAGAAATTTAAACAAGAATAGAAACTGAACAAATGGAGATTAGTATGGAAGAAAAATTTTACCCAAAAGATTGTAATGACAATGATGTAGTTTCTTTTGGAGATTATACCTATAAAATAGGTATTTTAAAACAAAGATTAAATCAATCATTTGATAATAATCTGGGATATAGACTAGATCAGAAATTGAACGAAAATCGTATCAGAATACCCGATGAAATTATTAAACCACCCAATATAGATGAACCTTATGCAAGATTGTTTAATAGTGGCATAGACTGTGAAATATTGAACCTAGGTTCTGATAAATGGAAAAAAGGAAAATTCAGAGTTAAAATTACTGTCGAATTTTATGTAGAGTCAGAAGAAATAGAAGAAATATCTAACAACAATAATTCAGAACAACCAGAATCTGAAGTATCTCCACTTGACGACTTACGGCAAAAGTTTAATCAGGAAAATCAGTAGAAACTTTCTGGGGAAAATTTGATTTACCTAGCCCCAAATTCTGGGGATAAAAATTCAGAAGTTCTGGAAACTGAAGTCTCCCCACTTGACGACTTACGGCAAAAGTTTAATCAGGAAAATCAGTAGAAACTTTTTGGGGAAAATTTGATTTACCTAGCCCCAAATTCTGGGGATAAAAATTCAGAAGTTCTGGAAACTGAAGTCTCCCCACTTGATTACTTACGGCAAAAGTTTAATCAGGAAAATCAGTAGAAACTTTCTGGGAAAAATTGATTTATGTAGGATATTTTCTCCTCCTACATATTTGTTATTGAGCCAACAATAAGAAGGAATAAGTTAGCATGGAAAATCAATATGAGCCACTAGAAACTGGTGAAGTGATACAGGTTGAGTTTAGCCCTGTACCAGAAACATTGGGTTTAAGTTCTTATTTTACAGTTTTATTTCTTGATACCGATCACTTTGCAACTATCGTCCAAGATAATTTAGACGTTTCTGATGAAATAAAAGAACAAATATTTGAGGAAGGTGTAGATTGTAAAGTTCTCAAGTATGGTGCTAAAGAATGGCAGTCAGGGAAAATTAAGGTAAAAGTTACTGTAGAATTTTGCCCTGATGAACCTGAAGAAAAAATAGAAGAAAAAGCATCAAGTCAGTCTGAAAATGAAGCAGAAAATTCTGGCGATAATAATTCAGAATATCTGGAAACTGAAGTATCCCCACTTGATGACTTACGGCAAAAATTTAATCAGGAAAATCAGTAGAAAATTTCTGGGAGAAAATTGATTTGTGTAGGAAATTTTTCCCAGTTAGTAGTCGTGCTTTAGTGGTACTAGATTTTTGCTGTTAAAGCACTATTCAAACCTATTACGAGAGCAACTTTTGGGGAAAAAATTGATTTATGCAAGAAATTTCCTCCCCCTACATATTTCAGATTTCTTCAAAAATGTAGTCATGGAAAATCCCGGTAAAATTTGCTCTAGAATTTTGCTCTGACAAACCTCAAGAATAAATAGAAGAAAAAGCATCAAGTCACTCAGAAAATCAAGCAGAAAATTCCAGGGATAATAATTCAGAACATCTGCCAAATGAAATCTCCCCACTTGATGACTTACAGCCAAAATTTAATCAGGAAAATCATATAGAAACTTTCTGGAGGAAAATTCATTTATGTAGGAAATTTCCTCGCCCTAAATATTTCAGATTTCCTCAAAAATGCAGTCATGGAAAATACTGGTAAAATTTCCTCTATCATTTTCCCCTAATGAACCTGAATAAGACAGAAAAATAATC
>NZ_JAAHGT010000269.1:0-2368 GCF_010672385.1 Okeania sp. SIO2F4 | reverse complement strand
ATTTATGTAGGAAATTTCCTCGCCCTAAATATTTCAGATTTCCTCAAAAATGCAGTCATGGAAAATACTGGTAAAATTTCCTCTATCATTTTCCCCTAATGAACCTGAATAAGACAGAAAAATAATCAAGTCACTCAGAAAATTCTAGGGATAATAATTCAGAACATCTGCCAAATGAAATATCTCCACTTGATGACTTACAGCCAAAATTTAATCAGGAAAATCATATAGAAACTTTCTGGAGGAAAATTCATTTATATAGGAAATTTTTTCCCTAGTTCGTAGTTTCCCTTTAGTGCTACTAGATTTGTGGCGCTAAAACAAAATTACAAACTGATACTTGAGAAATTTTTGGGAAAACAAATTGATTTATGTAGGAAATTTCCTCGCCCTAAATATTTCAGATTTCCTCAAAAATGCAGTCATGGAAAATACTGGTAAAATTTCCTCTATCATTTTCCCCTAATGAACCTGAATAAGACAGAAAAATAATCAAGTCACTCAGAAAATTCTAGGGATAATAATTCAGAACATCTGCCAAATGAAATATCTCCACTTGATGACTTACAGCCAAAGTTTAATCGGGAAAATCATATAGAAACTTTCTGGAGGAAAATTCATTTATATCTGCCTCAAGAGCAATACAAGAGCAATATAAGAATAGCAGAAATATTTTCATCTCGTGAAGCTTTCATAAATATAATATGCTTGTTTTTTTCCATAATTAAATCTTTGGATCTATATCCTCCTCAGTGGAAAATCACGAATATTTTCATTTTATGAAGCTCCTAAAAAAAAACGCGCGTCAAAGGATTTTCAGTCACATCCTGACAATTTTTGTGATATGATAAAAACTATAAGGGGTTGTTCGTCTATACATATGATTTTTTATTCAACTAAAAATAGTATAGTTTCCAGGGCAATAGAATTCCGTTCCGCTTTCACCCTGGGACATGAAACGCTCTGCGACATGAAAGGCAGAGAAAGTGCGGCAGCTATATCGCAAATGTTTTAGAAAGGAAAGTCAATGTAAGAGATACCAAATGGGTTATATATATATTTATATATATTGAGTTAGAAGGAAAAATTACATGGAAAACAAATTTGAACATTTGAGAGATGATGAAGTTATTTCAGTAGAAGAACAGCTTCATAAAAATCAATCCCACATAATCAAAAGTACAACCTTTCAAGTTAGTGAGTTAGTGCAAAAATTGAGTGAAAGGATAAGTAGCAAAGAAAATTTAATTTTTAATGGTTTTGATTGTAAAGTATTAAGATTAGGTTCAAGTGCTTGGGTAAAAGGCAAAATCAAACTTGCTTTAGAATTTTACCCTGACGAACAAGACATTTCTAAAACATCTGAAAAAAAGTTATCTGAAAATAGTGAATCAGAATCCCCACTAGATGATTTACGAGAAAAATTTAATCAGGAAAACTAATATAGAAGTAGAAGGACAAAAAATTATTTCCTATAAAACCGTAATAATTCGGATCTAGCTATAAACTTAAAGAAGTGTAATTTGGGATTAACTTTTAATTCTATCTCAATTTCAAAGGTTGCTTTACTATCCTCCTATCATCAATAGCTGATGCCTAATAACTGATGGCTAAATTCTTACATAAAACCTGCCAATAATTAAAAATTTTACCTAATAGCTGAAGTACATGAAAATCAAGATTTTTTAAATCTTTTTTTGTGGGATTTTCGTCAGTTTAAAGGTTTGGAGACCAAACAGGTTTGGAAACCAAACCCCTACTCTATAAACTCTTTTTATTTCCCACCATAATAAAAGGCAATTTCTTTTTCCTTCAATTCAGCAAAATCTGCATTTTTCAACATATTATTTAACTCATCTTGAGAAATATGCTTCGCCCCAATACGCACAATACGAGACCGCATTGTATTACTAACCCCGCTCCTTTGTCGTTGACCTTCTAATGCCATAACCTTCTGATAAAGGTCGAGCTTTGCTGATGGAATAGGAGACCCATCTAAATCTATTCCTTTAGCGATCGCCTCATCAACCGCATCTGCTCCAGTAGTTGATGCAGGTGTAGAATTTATTTCCGAAGACATAGCCATAAATTATTGAGTTTACATAATTATTTTATCTGGTCAAGGAGTAATTTTTTCAAATCCATTCAATCTAAAATTTCAGCAATAAATATCTTCATTAATTTTCTCATATCTGAAGATTTGCAAGCCAAGACAATTTCACTAGATTTCTTGCAAAAGTCAGGGAATAGGGAATAGGTATGGAGGGAATAGGGAGATGAAATTGTTAATTTTAGATCTTGAATTTATTTCATTAAAACTTTTGCAAGAGGTCTACTCTTAGGAACACCAAACTTACTCGATTCATTA
>NZ_JAAHGT010000268.1 GCF_010672385.1 Okeania sp. SIO2F4 | reverse complement strand
TCCAACTCAATTGGCTCTACCATTAAGTCTACAGAATGCTCCAGGTGAGGGTAGATTGAAGAAAAAGGTTTTCCTGCACTACTGTCTCCTCCCAAATAAACAACTTCAACTTTTGGATGATCCTGGAGCAGTTTCACAAGTTGCACCCCGCCATAGCCAGAAGCACCTACAATTCCTATTGGCACAGGTGCTGATTCTTTCATAGTATTAACTCTCCTAAGTAATTTTAGTAGCAAAAATTTTAACTTTTGCTGCATTTTAGTACCAAAATTCAAATTTGGTGGTATTATTATATTTTGTTTTATAATTTAATAATATTTCCTGATAATCTTTATTAGAGCTGATCGTAATGTTTGTGACGAAATAAAGGTTTTTTGTGCCAAATATGGGATTATCACAGAAGTCAGAAGTCAGAAGTCAGAAGTCAGAAGTTATATCATGTCCGGATGAACAGTTATAAATAATTAGGGAGTCCTCAGGAGTCAGGAGGCAAAAGAGGAGGGAAAAAGAAGGTATTAGGAGGAAAAAGTTTTTTATCACTAGTTAAGCGGATATGATATTAGAAGTTTAGATAGGGTGGAGCCGTCGCAGAACCTATCAAATGGATCCACCAAACGGAACAGAAGCTCTAAAAGAGATTCAGCTAGATATTGCTCAAGGAGCGGATATGCTGATGGTAAAGCCTGCTTTAGCCTACATGGATATTATCTGGCGAGTTAAGGAAGCTACAAATTTACCAATAGCAGCCTACAATGTATCGGGAGAATATTCTATGATTAAAGCTGCTGCATTAAATGGCTGGATCGATGAGCAAAAGGTAGTTATGGAAACTATGACAAGTTTTAAACGTGCTGGTACCGATCTAATCCTAACTTACCACGCTAAAGACGTTGCTAGATGGCTCCAATAGTTGAGTTTGGTTTTCATAGGTTACAAGCTTAGATTAATACTCAATTATTTCAAACTGGTTGATAATATCATGTCCGCTTGAATAGTTATATTTTGGTGAAAGGAAGGCAGAAGGCAGCTATGCTGAAGGCAGAAGGTTTTTTGCCCATTTTGACCTTATTTTATACACGCTCCGACTGGTCTTTGTAGAAATACTTCAGACCCAAATCTATACCTACTACATTTCCTGTATAGTTCCGTGTTTCTTTACGATTAGCATCAAGACACAATTGAGCATAATAACCATCAGCTCGTCTGACAACTCTTACCCGATTGATTTTCAGTCTAAATAAATCCTCTCTTGTTTCATGGTTACAGAATACAGAATGCAGAAAACTTGCCTGCCTTAAATCCATCGGTGAAATTAATACTGAGGCAATCTTTTGACAGTTTCCAGTCGGTAGTCTTATACTCAACTGAGCGAGAATGTTTTTTGAACTGCGGATACCCTCTCTAGAGCTACGATAAAAACTAGAGATTGAATTCCAAGCCCTCTCTACTGATGCTTGACGTGCCATTGAGTTCAACTTTTGAGCCACAGGAAACTCACCAGCCAGTTCTTTACAAAACACAGACAGCCTAGCCTTATTTACATCTGGCTCATCTCGCCATAATCTAACCGCTTTATTTCTAATGAATTGAGCAGTTCTTATAGCCTGTTCTAAGGCAAGATATTGTACCTTAGAGCCGAGCCGTTTAATAACTTGGCTTCTCTAATAATCATGCTTGAATTTTACCATTAATCGCAGAACTTTTGGCGATCTGCATTATTTTTTTGTTGCTCGCAATTCATGAGGGGCTGTCGCTGGAAGTAAATTCCAGCGTTTATAAGCCCCGTCTCAACACCAAACTAGCCTTATGGTTTTGGGATGAATTGCTCCATTTAGGTAAGAATCTCCGGGTTTGCCTCCTTTTTTCTCCCACTACAACAAAAATGGTTGATAAAATCATCTCTTTTGCACGCTTAGTTAGGAATGAGGATTTATTAACTTCCAGATTCCCTGTAAAGGAGTATTTCAGTGCGATACTTCTAGACGAAAATTGTGGATATTATTTTATCCTCATTCCTTAATGAATCCTCAACATTTAAAAAACTAGTTTACTAACTGCTGTTATTGTATCTCATAACAACCGGAAGTGCTGTATTTGGAATCTCTCCTAAAATAACTATATTAATTCGGGAGTTTCTCTGGCGAATTTTTTCTTTCCTAACAAAAAGTGCTTTTCAGATAGATAGACTGCACTGAGTAGGTACAACCCAAAACAATCTACCTACTCTCTACTCCCGACTCCCTATACCTACCCCAAAAGAGTTTTGTGGTCTACTTAAATGAAAAGTCCTGTAATACATGAGTATACCATTGACACTATAGGCGATAAATCACTGTAGATTCTTTAGAGGAGTTGTAAATCTGGTTAAAACTTGGTTTCGCTGCATAATAACCATTTGGAAGTGAATTAAGACAGTCAGTACCAAAATCCAGTTGGCTTGAGTAGTATGATAATTAACCAATAATGACTGTGGAAAACTGTGATTAATAATGCCATTTTAGAAGAGACTTTAAATTACTATTCAGCCTTCTGCCCTAGTTGTTTAGAAAAAATTAGGAATACCTACCATAGTAGATTAAAACTCAAAAACCTACTGGGTCAATTAAATTAACTGACTAGATAATTTACCCTATACCTGTAACATTTTTCTTTCCTCCTCCCACCTCAAAAAAATTTGCACAAGAACAATCCTTATATAGTAATAACTATTGCAAATTATTTCATAATTTTAGCTTAACTATAGGGGTAAGTTGTACATTAGGGAAATCAATATTACCTACTAAAATATTACTGGCCTTATGCCGTATAATGCTTTAGTAAAAATTTTTTTGCACAATTGATAAATTTCAGTATATATTATTAATAATCCTAACAATTTTCACTAAAATTGATTTAGTATAGTACTAATAGAGTAAGGAGAATTATTAAGAAATATGGTTGAAAATGCAAAACTTCCACTAACGGGAAAAAATTTGCTTCAAAAGGTAAAAGAACTTTCTCACTTACCACGAAGGGAAACTGCTAAACGTTGTGGATATTACACAGTCACAAAAAGTGATGAGACTCGTGTTAATCTCACAGATTTTTATGATGCACTTTTAGCAGCAAAAGGAGTTCCTTTGGATGCTAATGGTACGAAAGATGGTCGCGGTAGGGAACCAACTTATCGAGTTAGTGTTCATAAAAATGGCCAAATCGTCATAGGAGCTACTTATACTGAAACTATGGGTTTAAAACCAGGAGATGAATTTGAAATCAAGCTAGGATACAAACATATTCATTTGAAACAAGTGGATGATGAAAAAGCTAGTCATACTAATGGTAATGGCTTGCAAATAGAAGAATAAGTGGAATGGAGAGTCGGGGGATTTTAATTGACTGGGATTTAGAGGCTAATTTTAGTTGAAAAATCATTACTTACTTAATGTATCAATCTTGTCAAGATTTCCAGATTCTCCCTATTTATTTCTGGCCTTGAGGTGAAAATTAACAGGAAAAATCTAGATTTTTACTTATCTTCTAACTCATATAAGTGTTCACATAAATTGTGGCGCAAAAATAGAGGAATTTTTTACCCATTTTCAACCTGCTATTAAATTTATAATAAAGTTGGAATTATTTTCACCTGGATTAAGTAATTTGTCTATGGGGGAGTTTCAAGTTTATTCATTGTAGCAACCTTCTGTAAAATTATCCATAGTATTTTGCTGATTTTTTCCTGGTGCTTAATTATCCGGAGAGATTGGACTTTCAACAATATAATTAGTGAGTTGTGGAAGATATTAATTCCTAAGAGATTGTTTGTAAAATAAATCTAAAAAAGGGGATAGCCAACAGCTCTTCTGGAAACAGAGGGAAAACGAGAAAAAACAACTATTTCCACCATCAAAGAAGGCTAAAATATTAAATGTAACCTTTGTTTAGGCGCATCGATACCAGTGTTCAATATTGACATCCTCATCCGGCCTCAAGGCACGGATATTCCTACCGAGCCGTAGCTCCTCGGTGGGGTGAAATGGTTCTGGCTGCATATTATGCCTTGATGGAACTGGCCGACGAATGTCTGGTAATTTGGTTTTTGAGAGTGATTTCTGCTAATAATTCCCAAGCTGTATCTGTTAGTCTAATTTTTCTAAGTCTTTTTACTTCTCCTGGTTCGTTATGAAGTCGCCCTTGAGATTTTTGTTTGGTTCCTGAGTATTGATTCATGGGAATAAGCAAAAAGTTTTCTGTTCTTACGTATATACATGGTTATTACAAGTATATAAATAGTGTGGTTAACAAAACTTTACATCGTCTCCTATTTTCTACATATCTTGTCTATACCCCTTGATAGTCCAATTTTTTTTCAATCCTTTCCTTGGTTGTATCTTCAACCATTTAGTCTAAACTCCAGTACCAATACCCTACTAATAATTTTGCTATAAGCGACAGGATGTAAATCCCTGATAGTATTCCAGCTTTAATATTTAGTTGACAAACAACCTCTAACTACTAATTTCAAACATTGCATTCTAGGAAAATCATCCTTAATTATTTCAATTAACTGCTGTTGACTCTTCTCATCTTTAGCAATAAATTGAGCTGTTCCATCTCCTTGAGACCCTACTCCTTTACCACCCCAAATATATTCTTGGATAGGTGAATAATTTAGTAATGAGTGCAGCACTGGAGATGTTAATTGTGAAGGACAAGCTGGTATCATATATCTATCAAATTCGCTTTGTGCTTTGACCATTAAGCTACCTATTTTTTCTGCATCCCCTTGTTGCAAAGCTAATGTGGCTTGTTGAGTAATATCAGCATTAATAACTCCGAGATAATGTTGTACATTCTCATTTATTTCATTGAGTTCTTCTGTATAACATTTATTTAATCTGGTCAAGATTTCTTGAGTATCTTTGCTCCCACCTAAGTCAACAATCGCGAAAAATAAATCTTTTTTTGGTGGATTAAGTTCAATAATATCCGCTTTTTCTCCATCAAATATCATCATAATTGGTTGCTTACCATAAGCACAAGCTTGGTCCATCCTACCACAACGAGAAGGGGTAGTAATTTCTCCCTGATAAGCCAACTCCATTTCATCTCGAGTATTTAGGTTTAAATCATACAATAGGTTAAAAGCTCTAGCCACTAATACACAAATAGCGGCACTTGATGATAGACCTTTTTTAATTGGTAAATCTGTGAAATAATTATCTATTTCTAAACCACCTACTGGATAATTCTTGAGAACTTGATATGCAACTCCAGCCACATAACTAAAGACCCCTCCATTACGAGCTTCTGCTAATAATTTTTTTGGGTGCATAGGCAATTGAAATGACTGCATCAGACTGTCAGAATTCAAAGTTGTCCTAACAATTAAATCAGTGGGATGGGGTTTGACATCTGCATAAATTCCTTGATTAATTCCTACTACAATTGTATAACCTTTCTCTATTTGGGGGTTCATCAGACGATATCCTGCAGCCCAGTCACTATGTTCTCCAAATAAACAAAGGCGACCTGGTACAAATAGTTTCATATTGTTGTCTAAATTATTCCTAATTAGGAGCTTGATCTGCTCTCTGCTTTGCTATATCTAGATAATTTTGATACTCAAGGACTTTCATTTGTGCCGTTTGATAATTTGGGTTAGACTCTGGCACTTTTTTCATCAGATCGACAGCTTTTTGCCAGTCACTAGCTACTGCGTTCCATTCAGATTTTGTTGTAGCCGTCTTGGCTTTTTGGGCAGCACTTTGGGCGCTCTTAACAGCAAAATACCAAGGGTTAGAGTCGGCAGTTGTAGAAGATTCAGGTGTTTTTGGAGATTCGGAAGTCTGAGAATCTTGAGGAGAAGTTTCTGGTGTAGATGAGTTAACATCAGATGAGTTAACATCATTAGACTCAGTATTTTCTGAGTTTGACTGACTCAGGAATGGCAGTGGAAATATCCCACTAAAGTGCAGTATAGCAGGTGCAGCTACTGCTACTAAGAGACATCCAAGCAATATTGCCGGAATAAAAGGTATCTTCTTTTTTGAAGACTGAGGTTCTTGTGATAATTCTTCATCATCATCTTCATATTCTTCTTCCTCATCGTATTCTCCTTCCTCGTAATAATCTTCATCTGTTTCCGTTTCGTATACAGTTTCCAATTCTTCATCTAAGTCATCTACAGTTTCTGGAAAATCTTCTGGTTCAGATTCTTCTTCAAGTTCAGATGTATGGGTTGTTGGTGGCGTGCCTAAAAAAAATTCCTCTTCCCACACTGGTGTATCATCTCCAGTCTGAACACCATACACCTTGACAGTGTTGATTGATTCGACTCCCAATTTCACAATTCCAGTTCGGATAAATTCAACAAGAGAGGCTTGTTGATTAGAAACTTGATCGGATTCTAGTGTAACTTCAAGAGAATCATTGTCCTTAGTTACTTGGACATTTATCCCTTTTTTTTGTAGTGAATGATTGATAATTGAGGAGATAACTTTTGGATCTCCTTGTTTAGCAAGTTCCCGCAAATTGTTTGATGTCATGACTAGCGCTCCTTTGGGCTGGAGGGCGAACAGTTAATTTACTTAATTACTATAATCAATTTTGATATTCTTACATACTATTTCTTTGTAACAATCCCCTTAATAATTGTCTATCAAAGCTGATTTTGCTGGTGCATATCGCTCCTAAATACTTAAGTGCAGTTGAAATGCTTATAAATCTGGTTGACCAGGAACTTACCATAAATATTTGATGGAAACAAATAAACCGGAGTTATCCCTCAACTATAATTAGAGTTGTCGCTAAATAGATGGAAAAAATCGTTCAATTTAAGACATAGCAGTAATTCCAGACATTTATATATGGGAAATAGATAAAATCCTTACATGACAGGAGTTTGCCAGTTTTTTTATTTATAAAGCGACAAGTCTATAATTTATTATTAATTGCAGTTTCATCAGGAAATGGTATTACCAGCAAGGGTGAAAATTTTCACCATTTTAACGGTAAATTGTTTATTTATCAAAAAATTCGGTTTCAAGCCTATCCCTAATAAGGGGACTTTGACCATATATTTAAACAACCGGAAAGGTCTTCAACCGCTCAAATCAGGGTTGCCAAACCACCGAGGATTTGCAGAATTATCAAAACCTGCTACTCGGTCTTATATTAGCAGGAATTATCAATTTTTTACAAGATGGAATGATTAAAATTTGCTTCTTAATCCGTCTATACCTCTGGTTCAAAAAAATAATTATACTACAAATTTTAATAAAATCTCGAAGACTCTCCTAACCATAGCAAAAAAAATTATTAAATACTTGAGCTAATTCTAGAATTATGATGATGTTAATTTTATTAATCTTGAAGAATAGTGATTTGAGATGGCATTGAAGATCCAGAATTAGTAATCAGGTTGGAATTAATGGTTTAAATTAATTGTGAAATATTTTCAAGTCTATAATTTTTTTGTTTTTTGTCTTTCACATACATCTCTATAAATTTAATTTTGGTCAGGGAAGACCTCAAGAACAAATATTATAATTTACTCCGATCAATATGGGCATTATTACTCAATGAATTGTGAATCCCAGCACTTTATACTTTAATAAACTTTTCTAGAAATGTCTTTGGTGAGAAAAGAGCTGGCAAAGTTCGATGATTTTGGTTTGTAGGGTAGATATTTCCTCCTTTCCTTGCTTGAGACTTACTTCCAAATCTAACAATAAGGGCAAGCTTTTCTGTAAGTGATTTAATGATAAAGACTTTACCTCTTGCCGTAAAAAATATACTCGTTTAGGGTTGCCTATTTCTGCCACTTGGGCGATCGCCTTTTCATCTTTTTCTCCTGTCTCTATCATTAGTTTGACCCAAAACCATGTTCTAAATTGGCCTACTAAAGTAGCTACTATTCGTAATGGATGTTCATTATGGGCAATTAAATCTGCTACTAACTCCAAAGCTTTAACCGTATCTCCTGAACGAATAGCTGTGGCCAACTTCAGACTACTTTGAGTTTTAGACCCAACCAGAGTAGTAATTACTTCTAAATCTAAAACAGTATTTTGAGAATCATAAAGTTGCAATTTAGTCAATTCACTATGCAGTTGTCGGCGATTGTTACCTAAAGCTTCTGCTAAAAAAGCAACTCCAGGAGAACTAAGCTTCACTCCTATTTCCTGAGCCATTTCTTTAACTTGCTCTTCGAGTAATTCTGTTTTCCAAGGAGGAATAGGAGAGAAATCTCGAACTGCAGCCCATTTGTGGAGCAATTTTGTGGACTTAAGTCTTTTATCGGGTTTATTGGGAGTAGTAAATAATAGAACAGTGGCTTCAGGAATTTGAGGTAGAGTCCGTTCCAAATCCTCCAACAAATTTTGTGAGCAATGCTGAGTTATATTAGTATCGACGAGCCAGACAAAACGACTACCAGAACCAAACGGTGGAGTCATGGCCTGATTTAATCCAGTTTGAACTGCATCTGTTGCTGGCGAAATTTTGTCATAATTAAAGCTAGCCCAGATAGGATCGAGGACAGATTCACGCAAAGCATTAACAGCTTGCATCATTGAATATTCATCCTCGCCAAAGTAGAGGTAAATTGGCATAAGAAGCTATTTTTTGACAAGGGGCAATTAGATTGGACGATACATATCAGAACTACATTAACCGAGTAGCTCAGATGACGCTACTACAAAGTTACAAGTCTCAGTTGGAATATATCCAACCTTCTCCCAAATTTACTAAGCTGGATGGCCAGTTTCAGGCTAAATCTTTTCCTGGTTATTCGGTAATTACTCCACCTGGGGAAGAGGACTCACGAAACAGTAATTTTTATCAGCATTTACAAAAATGTCAAGAACAATTAATGGAACTATTCGGTCCGAATTTAATGATTCCGGTGCCTGGTCATAGTTTTCATTTAACCTTAGCTGATTTAATTTGGGAAAGTGCCTTTATAAATGCTAGTCAAAATAATCCTCAATTTGAAGAAAAATTACGCTCTTGTATTACGGAAAGTTTTCAGGAGTTATCTATTTCCACAAATGGCCATCAAATTCAATGGCAAATTTTTGGAATTATAGTTATGACTAGAGCGGTTGGTGTTTGTTTAGTTCCAAAAGATGAAAGTTCTTATGAACAAGTTCTGAAGTTACGTCGGTCAATTTATCAAAATCCTAATTTCATTGCTCTAGGTATTGAACAGCAATATCACTTGACTGCTCATGTTACTTTAGGATACTTTGGGGAAATTCCATCAGATTTAGATATTGCTGGTTTGGCGGATAGCATTTCAGAATTAAATCATCAGTGGTTGGAAACTACTCCAGAAATTTTGGTATATCGTGGAGAACTCCGAAAATTTGATGATATGATCAGCTACTATCGAGAATCTGATTGGCCTGTAGTAGATTTGCCATGAAGTTAGGCCATAAATAATGCTTGACTTAATTAGTTATATAAGGCCGTGTGCAACTTTTTCCAACCGACGAAATTTAGGGAGTTGTGATAACCAGACTTTCCGCTCTTGACCCAGAAACGCTGATTATTCCCTAGAAAGTTGCACATCCCCCAAGGATGAAAACTGCAATTTGAGCGATCGCTCAAATTGCTCAAGATGATGCCGTGGGTTGATTCTATTCATTCTGGTTTGGTTTATTCATATGAAAACCGCTGTAACTTAAAGATGAGACGTTTTTTCCTCTGAAACTTCCTCATAGCAAGAAAGCTTTGTGTCAATCTAAAGTTAAATGACTATATTTTTGGATAACTTTTTCTTCAATAATATGTAGAGTTTAAAATCTATTATCATTCTTTAATGTGCAACCCCCATTTTTGAGAGGGTTATCAGAATTTAAAGAAAATCCCGATCGGTTTCTGGGAAAACTCAAAATCCCTGGCAATCGAGAGACGAAAAAGGAACAAAACTTATTAGTCTATAGGATTCAAGTTATTAGTAAAGTATCTCTCAAGAAAGGATTGGTCAAATTATCGAAAACTGTCATTAAATTTCCTACTCATGTGGCTGATTCTATAGCAGAAGTAAGAATTGTTCCTAAATGTGATTGTTATGTAATTGAGATAATATATAAGACAACTAAACAGTTATTAAACCCTAATGAAATGATAGGTGCTATTGATTTAGGTGTAGATAACTTAATGGCTCTAACTTAAAATAAACCAGATTTCGTCCCTTTGTTGATTAATGGCAAACCGTTAAAAAGCTTAAATCAATTTTTCAACCAAAGTCGCTCAAAATTACAATCCTTACTCAAAGGTAATCGCCAAAGTTCTCAAAAAATTCGTCGTCTCACTAGATGTCAAAATCATTTGGTTGATAATTATCTTCATCGGGCTAGTCGTTATCTAGTTAATCTTTTAATTGAAGAAAAACTTACCACATTAGTTCTTGGCTATAATTAAGGTGGGAAACAAAACATTGAGTTAGGAAACCTCAACAATCAAAAGTTTGTGAGTATTCCTCATGAAAGACTAATCGAGATGATTACTTATATAGTTATTTAACTTAAGAATGAGACATTAAACTATACAATAATTACGAATAATTTAATCTAAAGATTTATGTGAAGGGGCATACATTCTGGCTCTCTTTAATGCACTAAAGTCATGTTCAATATTATTTAAATCAGGAGAATATTTTGGGAGAAATATTACTTGATGCTCTGTTTCTTCTACCATTTCTCGTTCTTACATTTTGGCGATGGATTGGAGCATTATCCATAATTAATACTGAAGGAATTTCG
>NZ_JAAHGT010000267.1 GCF_010672385.1 Okeania sp. SIO2F4 | reverse complement strand
GAAAAAAGGAGCAAAAAGAATAATTGTGTGTGGGAAAGATTTAGATTTGATTAGATAAGATTAATCAAAAAAGTAGACAACAAAAATGATTGCTATTTAGTCGTTTAATTATGCCGACCTACTTAATACTCTTTCAAATCAATATAAACAACCTCTCCATCAAGTTGAAGAAACTGCCAAATAGTACCAATAGTCACAGCACCATAAATAGTTTAAATTTGATTTCCTTCCTGCTGATTAAATAACTGTGCTGCCACGATTTATGCTAAACATTGACCTAACCCTGATTTCAAATTTTAATTCTTAGTTTCCACAATTATCAAGACAGAAGCGTGGATAAAAAGTTGTTCCTTTGAACGACTAATTAAAAAGTCACAAAACCCATTTAACCCTTGGCTGAAATCTACATTAAAATCTACTCCAGAAAACAGACTAATTTTGTAATTAACCTTGCGTCGAATTTCCAGAAATATTGGTGCAATAATCATCTCAGAACGAGCTTTTTCTGTATTAATCGCAACTGCTAAATCTACATTTTATTGGATAATAATAGACATCTCCAGAAAAGAGGGAACACTTAACTGGGAACACTTAACTGGGGGGATTAATTGATAATTTCTGGATAATAATTGATTTTATTTTCATTTTTGGAGATGTCTAATAGTTAAAATTTCACTACATTCGACTTCAGCAACATCCGCAAACATTTCAGAAGTTTCATTAATTTTTAAGCAAAAAATTTTGATTAAATCCCCCAACTTCAAATCACTGTAAGCCATTATTTTTATTTACTTTGGCAATATATTAACAAAATCAGGAGAATAATAGACATCTCCAGAAAAGAGGGAACACTTAACTGGGAACAGGGGAAAGTAATTGATAATTTATGGATAATAATTGATTTTATTTTTCATTTTTGGAGATGTCTAATAGTTAAATTTTAACTACATTCGACTTCAGCAACATCCGCAAACATTTCAGAAGTTTCATTAATTTTTAAGCAAAAAATTTTGATTAAATCCCCCAACTTCAAATCACTGTAAGCCATTATTTTTATTTACTTTCGCACTATCAAATGTAACACAGACATCTTGCCTGTCATCTCAAATCCGGTAGCATCGAAAAAGCAGAGAAACCGGGTTTATTAAATCCACCATACTAACATCCATACTCTTATCAACCCAGTTTCTTATAAGACTGTATAAAAAAGGTTCTATTTTCAATCATTGCCAAATCTTTTTCAAGATTTTGATTATGACGTGAAGTCATCTGTCTGAAAAGTGCTGTCAATTAATAGGAATTACGCATAGACCATATATATAGCGTCAAAAACTCTAACGTTATAGTTTTTACACTCTATATATAGTACCTTGGCGTAAGTCCCGATCGACTTAACCCATCAATTATATCATGTCCAGATGAACACTGATAAATAATTAGGTAGGAGTCAGGAGTGAGAAAGAAGGTATTAGGAGGAGAAATTTTTTGATCCCTAATTAACCAGACATAATATTACACGCGGCATGCCCAAGCAACTGTTGACTTTTACCTGATAACTGATGAACTAACTTTTGACATAAAAATCTCTAGTTCCCTTAGCATTAATTGCCTCTCCCAATCTATTTAAACCATGTACATAAGCAGCAGTTCGCATAGAAATAGATAACTCTTGAGATATTTGCCAAATCTTCTCTGTTTCTGCCACCATTTTTTCTTTTAATCGTTGATTAACCTCATCCAAAGTCCAATACAAACCACTACGATTTTGTACCCACTCAAAATAACTTACTGTCACACCACCAGCATTAATCAAAATATCAGGAAATACATGAATTCCACGCTCTTCTAAAACTATATCGGCAGCAGAAGTAGTCGGACCATTAGCAGCTTCAAAGATGAACTTTGCCTTAATATCTTTGACATTTTCCTCAGTAATTTGATTCTCCAAAGCAGCAGGAATTAATATATCAACATCCAAACTCAAAAGTTCTTCATTAGTTAAAACTTTATGTTCAACAATATTACAAACAGTACCTTTACAGTAAACAGCTTGAATACCTTTATTAGACTCCTTATATTGACGAATACTCGGAATATCTAAACCCTGTGGAGAATAAATACCCCCCTGAGAATCACTAACAGCAACCACCTTATAACCAGCTTGACAAAGTAACTCTGCCAAAACCGCTCCAACATTACCAAAACCTTGCACTGCTACTGTAGTTTTTTCTGGGATATATTCAAACTTTGGCATGATAGTTTCAATAGCAAAAAAAGCACCCATTGCCGTTGCTGTACTTCTCCCCAAACTACCACCAATAGTAACAGGTTTACCCGTAATAACCGCCGGACTTAATTGTCTTCTAATAATACTGTATTGATCCATCATCCAACCCATAATCATTGGGTTAGTGTACATATCAGGTGCAGGAATATCCACATCAGGACCGATAAAATCAGCGATCGCATCAATATATCCCCGACTCAAACGTTCCAATTCCATCCGAGATAATTCTTTTGGGTTAACAGTAATGCCACCCTTTGCTCCACCAAAAGGTAAGCTCACAACTGCACATTTAAAAGTCATCCAAAAAGCCAGAGATTTCACCTCATCAATAGACACATTAGGATGATAACGAATACCACCTTTTGTCGGTCCTCTTGTATCATCATAACGAACTCGATAACCTTGAAAAACTCTTAACGAACCATCATCCATCCGGACAGGAATTGAAACTATTAAAGTAGCTTTAGGATATTTGAGGCGTTCTTTTGTATCCTCAGAAAGAGAGACATATTTTAAAGCTCTTTCTAACCTACGACTAGCATCATCAAACAAAGAATCTGACATAAATACCTATTTTTCTAAAGAAAATTATCTTGGTATTTAGATCATAAATCTCTTGATTCACTGTAATGATTAAGAAAAATAAAGAACAACTTATACCAATTACCAAAAATAATGGGCATTCAATTTTAATTGATACTCTTGGGGAATAATGTTATCTTCGGTAAAACACTTATAATAGTATAATAGTAGCTCGTAGTTGCGCTTTAGCGCTGCTGAGTATATTGGGAGTCCTAATAAGTCAGAAGTTAGAAGTCAGAAGTCAGAAGTAATAAGGGTTCATTAATGGATAATGGATAATGGATAATTGATAATTACAAGAAGGTTTTAACCGTTACGGAATTGAATATAAGGAATATTGTCTTTGTTTTCCCCTATCCAAGGGGAGGCTTCAAGGCGCGAATTATTTAATTATTAATTATTAATTATTAATTTTTCGGTAAATACAAAAAGCGAAAACTTGTCTAAAGTTTATCAAACTTACTCATAAATATAGCTATTAAACTATCTAGAAGTAAGTTTTCTCAGTTGTTGCTCCATAAATTCTCTGAAAAGTATCTGGATTACGAGACTGAGGATTTAAGCAATTTTTACGCAACCAGATATAGTGGAAATGTTTGCCTCTGAGTTTAATAAAACTTTCATTTAAAATTGTTGTACTGCTCATTAAAAACTCCTACTTTTTGGTAGCTCAAAACTAAGGAATACAAATTCAATTCAATTTTGTTTAATTAAGTTTTCGATATTCTTATATCAAGTCTCATTAATTAGTCATAATAATCAGCTACCTTTAGTCATATAAAGATGACTTCTTCTGTGAGCCAATAAATTTATTTCTGGGCGGTAGACATTGCCACACTTTATTTATACTCCATGGCTCCCCAAGGATTGAAATCCTTCGCTAATAGCTTAAGTTATCTTTAGATAACTAAATTATCTATACCGTCTTTTTGTATTGTGGTTAATTAATGCAGCCCTATATTAGATCAAAATTTATATTAATTTTAGGTGCATAGACTGATAGGATAAATTTAAAATTTATGCTACTTCATTTTTTTTCGCAAATCCTGCACCCATTGCTATATATCAGTAGACCTAGGCGTGAAAAAGATATAGATTTTTGGCAGTGGTAGGGAACAGGGAACACTTAACTGGGAACAAGTAAGATATTTTTCCGAAAAAGGTAGGAAAAAGGATTTTTTCTGGTGACTTTTTCTTTCTTTAGCTAATATAATCAAAAGGTTTATTTATTTTCCGGAGATGTCTAGTTAAAAATATCAGAAAAATTATCCTTAAATATTACTTGAAAGGGTAGCCCTGTATAGTAATGGTGAAGATATATATTTTTTGAATTTCTTCGCACACTCCCCACACTCCCCACACTCCCCACACTCCCCACACACTCTCTAGCATTATTATCCACCACCACCCTTGAAAGGGGGTCAAATACCTGAGTATAGATATTCCTCCCGGACATCAGCAACTAAACACTAAAATAGATAGTAATAGTAGTAATACTCTGTTTTGTAATTTATGGTAGAAGTCCTCGCAGCCTTGTCTGCATCAGCCGCAGCAGGTATTAGAATAGCACTACCCCTACTGCTAATAGGTTTATTGCAAAACGACCTCTGGGCAAAAGTTCCTCTGCTCTCTAAAATATCCCCCCAAATAGTGGTGGGAATTTTAGTCAGTTGGTCTTTATTTGAAATCTTTGCCTCAAAAGACCTCTTAGGTCAACGCATTCTTAATCTAGTTCAACTCATATTTAGTCCAATAGTAGGAACAATTATGAGTATGGCGATCGCTGAAGCTACTAATTTAGAGGGTTGGTTAATTATAGTTATTGGAGTTGTGGGGGGTTTACTTGCGTTGGTGCTGCAACTGGTTCAAGTTGGGTGGTTTTTTCGGTGGCGTGGTTTGCCTGTTTGGATGCTATTATCTCAAAACATTCTCTGCATTTGTTTAGTAATTTTTGCCTTCGATGCACCGCAACAGGGAGGATTAATTGCCTTACTATTGTTATGGCTAGCTATTCGTAGTTATCAAGATTGGTACCGATGGTATGGCGCTACAGACAAGTCAAAAGTTAAAAGTTAAAAGTTAAAAGTAATCCCTGACTAAGTTTGAGTATTTATAGGAATTACGCAGATACTATATATATAGTGTCATAAACTATAACGTTATAGTTTTTAAACTCTATATATAGTACCTTTGTGTAAGTCCTGATTTATAAATGTCCGCACCCAATATGTTCGACTACTATATCTAGGAAAGACAAAATGAGGTAATAGTATTAATCCATAAATTTATGGCAGTAATTCTGATTAATCTTAATCATAATCAAGGGGCATAGCCAGATGCCAAACTCCCCTATAATTAGGGTTTGCTGAAAAAAGCAGAATGTTGGGAGGGGGAAGTTTGGGAAGTGTGGGAAGTGTGGGGAGGGGAGAAGACAGAGTAAAGTAGGAGAAATAATTTTCCCTTGATCTTTCTTTGCTTGTCTGCCCTTTATCCTAACTTTTTGGTCGCTCAAGCTTAAAAATTTGCACTTTTTTTCGCCCCAAAAAGGCTAAAATATTTATCTTTCAGTGCTTTTAGATTTAATCAGCAGAGCAATAATTAGAGTAAACCAGCCAAGTGTAAAGGGCCATGACCAGTAATTAACTCTAACAACAAAGCGATAAAGCCAAGCATTGCTAACCGTCCATTCCAGACTTCTGCTGTAGTAGTTAACCCCCACTGCCATCTTTCTTGGGGATACATTTTGATAATTTTTTTCATTTGGATAGCATCAGAAAAATCACGACTCGGAGCATCTAAAGCTTCCACAACTAAATCTGCTAAATCATTGATAAATACTGGGTGAGTATTCAGAGCAGGTACTCGGTAAAAATTACTAATTCCAGCTTCTTCTGCGACCTCGCGATATTCCATATCAATTTCTTGCAGAGTCTCAATATGCTCAGAAACAAAGCTTATGGGAACTACCAATAAATCTTTAACTCCACTATCTGCTAATTCTTGAATAGCATCTTCGGTGTAAGGTTTCAACCATTCCACCGGGCCAACTCTACTCTGATAGGCAAGAGTATGAGAATTTGGACGGTTCAAAGCCTTCATAATTCTATTTACACAATCTTCAATTTCTGCCTGATAAGGGTCTCCTGCTTCTTCAACGTAGCTGACAGGTACACCATGGGCACTGAAAAAGATATGTACTTGCTCTGAGTTTGGACAATGGTCTAATTCTTGAGCAATTAATTCTGCCATTGCCTGGATATATCCTGGTCGTTGATACCAAGAAGGAACAACGGTATATTCAGTTTTCTCTAGTTCTGGGTCTTTTTGCCAAAGTTTATCAAGTAATCTGAAACTTGAACCGCTCGTGCTGATAGAATATTGAGGATATAGTGGCAGAATTACTAACTTTTCTACTTGGTCACGCTTAATTCTAGCAAGAGCTTCTTCTGTAAAAGGATGCCAGTAACGCATTCCTATATAAGTTTGAGTCGCTAATCCTTTTGCTTCTAAATTTTGTTGAATAGCTAGAGCTTGCTGTTCTGTAATCGATCTTAATGGAGAGCCACCGCCAATTTCCCTATAATTTTCCTGAGACTTTTGAAAACGCATAGTGGAAATGAACCATGCTAAAGGTTTCTGTAGCCAAGGAAAAGGGAGACGAATAATTTCTGGGTCAGAAAATAAATTGAAGAGAAAGGGGCGCACATCTTCTAGTTGTTCCGGCCCACCTAAATTAAGTAATAATACTCCAACACGACTCATAGTGTTAATAAGGCTCCCATTCTAATATTTGTTACTAAATTTAACATATTTATATTTTGTTAATTATATTTCTTGACAAATATAGAGTCAACTGCCACCCGAAATCTATTTAGTTTGAGTGGTTAAGTATAAATTAAATTTATACGCTTTTAACTTTTGACTTTTAACTTTTGACTTTTGACTTGAGAATTCAATGGCAACAATTTTAAGAGACTGGAGTTATCAATATCAATGGTTGTATGATGGTATTTCTCGTTTAGCAGCTCTTGCTGTTGGGGGAGAAACTAATTTTCGCCAACTAGCTTTACAGGGTTTAACTATTAACCAAAATACTGAGGTGCTTGACCTTTGTTGTGGTAGTGGTCAAACAACTAATTTTCTGGTTAAATACTCCCAAAATGTTACAGGATTAGATGCTTCTCCACTATCAATAAATAGAGCTAAAAAAAATGTACCATCGGCTCAATATGTTGAGGCATTTGCTGAGGATATGCCATTCTCAAATAATCAATTTGATTTAGTACATACCAGTGCGGCTTTACATGAGATGAATTCTGAACAATTACAGCAAATTATTCAAGAAGTTTACCGAATTTTAAAGCCAGGCGGAATTTTTACTTTTGTTGATTTTCATAGTCCGACTAATCCTCTATTTTTGCCAGGATTAGCAATATTTTTCTGGTTATTTGAAACGGAAACTTGCTGGAATTTTATCAATACAAATATATTGGATTTATTACAAGAAGTAGGGTTTGATTTAGTTGATAGTGACTCACCTAAACCTCTTTTATATGCTGGTGGTAGTCTTCAGGTAGTTCAAGTTAAAAAATAAAGGTAAGCATTCAGCCGTTAGCTGTCAGTTATTAGCTATTAGCTATGAGTTATTAACTAATTACAGCCCTTTGCATAAAAGTTAAGTACAATAATCCGAGCAATAAACTTTGAGCAAATTAGAACTTATTCTACCGATCTATTTCATTAGTTATGATGGGTTATAATTTGTCACAACAACTTATTATTTATAATTTAATAATTTGCTTACCTATCAAAATTAATGCAAAATTAATGAAATAGACTACTACTTACTATTGTTACTGTACTGATTAGTCGTGAAAGTGCTATATCAGACTGAAGGAGGAATTAGTCTCCAAAGAGAATTAAAACTTATATTTGTGTAACATGACCCAGGTTCAGGAAATTGGTCAATGATTCTGTTTCAAAATCTTTGCTTTTTCAATCATAACGGAGGAAAGCCAAAAGTTGAGATTAAACCTTTTGATATTCATTGAAAATTAAGTTTAATAGAATGGGGCGCTACGCGCAAGTTAAAAGTCAAAAGTCAAAAGTAATATATGACTGAGCCTCAACATTTAGTAATCTCCTAACCTTTATTTCGATTACTATAATACTTGTATGGAGTACGCAAACTTGCTTTGCTCAAGTTGGCTTTTTATCAAATTGACTCAATAAAGAACAATTGCTAGTTTTAAATTTACTTATCTTGGATTTTGATTACTCAGCAAAATAATTCCGATTCCCATCAATATCCAAGTTCTTTTAAAACCAACATTAATCCAGTGAATTTTTTCTCTATTCAATAAATATTGAAATATTGTTACTGCTTCCTTTTCCCCGCCACCTTTAAGAATCGAAATAAGTTGAAACACACACCAAAATATCGCCTTTTCAACTTACCCACTGGAAGTCTGAAGAAATATTTATTTGACAGTAATATTAGTAATTTCAGTCACCCATTCTACCTAACAACTGGAGGTAATTCCAATTAAGCGTTTACTGTTAATATCAACTTTTTTTGTCATCATAGAAATGTCTAGTTTATTATGTCTGTTGAAAATTATCATAATAACGTACTACCATAAAAAATATGACAATGCCAAAACCAAAGGTTGAACAATGAACAAAAAACGTTTAAGTTGGTTTGCATCTGGTAAATCATTTCAATACATTAGTGAATGGCTAGAAAAAGCTGAAAATAAAATTCGCATTGCTACAGGTTTTTTTACTATCAAAGGATGGAATTTAATCCGTCGTTACACTAAAGGTAAACAAACTTTTCTTTTAGTTGGTTTAGATGACCCAGGAGCAGAACGAGCAAGAGTAGCTCTAATTCAAGAAATAATGCGAGATTTACGGACAGGATTGGATAAAGATAGAAGAAAAGCAGTTATTGACCTTGTAGAAAAAATGCAATCTCGTCAATTTGAAATTGTTGATGCTAGAGCAACAGACCACCATAATAAACTTTACATTTGTGATGAAAAAGCAGCAGTGCAAACTTCTTCAAATCTGACAGGGAAAGGTCTTTTGGAACAAGTTGAAGGTGGGAATATTATTACAAATAAAATTGAAATTGCTGCTTTAGTTAGAGAATTTGACGATTACTTTAATAATGCTCAAGATTTGACTCAAGAACTTCTAGATATTTTATTGAAATGGTTAGATTTTGATACACCTTGGGATATTTATCTGAAAACTATGTTGACTTTTGAAAATGTACAACCTCCTAAAACTCGTTATACAAAAAAACCAGTTTCTTATCAAATTGATATGATTGCCCAAACATTACGGCAAATGCGAGATTTTAATGGTTCAATGATAGTTGCATCAACTGGGTTAGGAAAAACTGTTGTTGCTATTCATGTAGCTCTACATTTAAAAGCAGAAGATTTGATTGATAATGTAATGATTATTGCACCAAAAGCGGTTGAAAGTAATTGGCGAAAAGAAATGCGAGAAGCTGCACTTCCTTATGAATTTTTTGTGCAAAAAATATTTGATAAAGAAATAAAAGATGCTCGGCATAAAATCAAGGAATTTCTAGACATTTTAGAAGAGGTTGAACAGCAACGTTGGTTATTAATTATTGATGAGAGTCACGAATTTAGAAATCGTTTTAAAAAAGACCTATCTAATAGGAAAAAAATCCTTCTGAACGAAGAGCTTTTATTAGACTTAGAGAATTAGTAAAAAAAGGTAATGCTAAAGTTTTACTTATGACAGGTTCTCCCTATGGTACAAATCTTGATAATATTAATAGTCAACTTTATCTGTTACCTCATAAAGCTAATAATTCCCATAAATTTGAATATTTTTTGAGTGTTTTGCCAGAGCAGAAAGATTTATTTGCTGAAGAAACTCAAAATGTCAAAATTTGGTCTGTTGAAAGCACAGATGAATTTATCAAACTGCCAATAGTTAGTCAATTAACAACCCCTCACGTTGCTAAATATTATGGTCAAAAAGACGAGCAAGGAACTTATATTAACTTCAGCGATCAAAAAGGTTATATTCCTAATATGATTCTTCATACTATCAATTTTCCACTGATTTTTGAAGCAGAATTAACTAAAGCTATAACTCAAGGATATTTTGAAGTTATGGGAAACCCTATGTCTAAAGACCTATTTAATCAATTAGTTAAAATTTCTTGGGCAAGTTCTCCTTTAGCACTTCAAGATATCCTAGAAAGTATTGCTGATACTCCAGGAGGGGAAAATAGTTATGAACTTGAGAAGCTAGAATTTATATTTTCTCCTCAAGAGCGAAAAGCATTTTTAAAACCAATTCTTACCAAGCTTAAAAAATTTGATGACAGTAACGATTTTAAAATTAATGGTTTATCAAATATTATTGAAAAAGCAGCAGAAAATCAGCAAAAAGTTATTATCTTTTCTGAGAGAAGACCAACGGTTTTTTATTTATATGAAAAACTAGAATCAAGATTTCCTAATTTAAAGATTGCAGTAACTATTGAAAAAAGCGAAAGTGAAGAAAAATTCAAGATGAAAGAAAGTAAAGAAATTGAATATATGATTAACCAATTTGCCCCTATTGCCAATAAAAAAACTAATCAATATTCAGAAACTTATGACATTTTTATTTCTACAGATACTCATGGTGTAGGTGTAAATATGCAAGATGCTTCAGTAGTAATTAACTACGATATTGATTGGACTCCTATTAAAACAGTACAAAGAGCAGGAAGAATTTTACGCTTTTGGCATTTGCCTCGTACTGTGGAAATTTACACTTTTGTACCAACACTTACTAATCAATATCAAGTAAGTACAATTAATTATGATTTAGTAGAAATTGAAAAGCGATGGAAAAATTA
>NZ_JAAHGT010000266.1 GCF_010672385.1 Okeania sp. SIO2F4 | reverse complement strand
AGTATTAGAATACTCTGGAGATAATAATACTTGACGAATCAAACGAGCGATCGCCCGTTGAGTCAAACCACCTGCTACTTGTTGCCCCATCTTTTGCATCTCTGGTTTAACTAATATATTTGGCACCAACTGTACTAACTGCATAGCATCAAAACCAGGAGCATCTTGAATAATTTGCCAGATATTTTTAATATGTTCTGCTCTCTTTTGCTGTGCTGGATTATTAGATGTAGAAACTGAATTTTTCTCTACCTTCATACCTAACCATTCACCTACTTTAGTCCTCGCATTAATAAATGTATTTATCGATGCCAAATCTAGACTATTAATCAGCTCTTCAACCAAACGGACGCGAATAAAATCTCCCCGTTCAGATAATAAGAAATCTAGAGCTTGATTTAAAACTTTACTAATATCATAATCATCACTATTACTCGCATTTCTTAAAAGATTTTCCAATCTATTCCAACGAAAATCACCATCCTTAAAAAGTAAATCTTTTAGAGAAGTTCTCAACTCAGGAGCAGGGTCAGTTAATAAACGTTTCGCCACATAAGGATAAGCTTTACTCAACACTTTAAAATTAGGCTCCACATTAATAGCAATACCTTCCAAAGTTACCAAAGAGCGAATAATCAAAGCATAATAAGCAGGCACCCGGAATGGATACTCATACATTAAAGCCGATAACTGGTCTGTAATACTCTTAAAATTAAGCTCTGCCACACTAGCACCAAGAGCATTATTAAACACACCAGCCAATGCTGGAATAATCGGAGTTAAATCGGTTTCAGGAGTTAAAAATTCTAGCTTCACATAATCCTGAGCCAGAGCATCAAAATCACGATTTACCAAATGTACAACTGCCTCCAATAAACCATATCTCTGATAAGGTTTAACCTCACTCATCATGCCAAAATCTAGATAAACCAACTTACCATCAGGACTTGCTAATAAATTACCAGGATGAGGATCGGCATGAAAAAAACCATGTTCCAATAACTGTCTCAAAGAACATTGCACGCCAATTTCTATCAAATATTTCGCATCAATATTTTTGGCTTTTATAGCTTCCAAATTAGTCAGCTTTGTACCCGTTATCCATTCCATCGTCAATACACGACGCCCCGTATATTGCCAATAAATTTTAGGAACATAAATATCTTTCAGATGACCGTAAAGTTGTTTAAATTTTTCGGCATTTCGACCCTCTTGAGTGTAATCCATTTCCTCAAATATTCGAGTACCAAACTCATCCATTATGCCTACTAGATCGCTACGGAGTTGCTGAACATTTTTATGTACCCAAATAGCAAGTGTTCTTAATATATAAATGTCTAAAGCAATGCTTTCTGCTAAACCAGGACGTTGTACTTTTACTGCTACTGTTTCACCTGTTTTTAATTTGCCTTTATATACTTGTCCAAGGGAAGCAGCAGCAATGGGATTTGGTGTTAATTCTGTATAAATTTCTTCTGGAGGAAAACCTAATTCTTCTTCTATAAAATGATAAGCAACTTCATTGGGAAAAGCTGGTAATTGGTCTTGTAATTTGGTTAACTCATCTAAATATGTTGGAGAAGCTAAATCTGGTCGAGTAGATAGTGCTTGTCCTACTTTAATAAAAGCAGGACCGAGATTTGTCAAAATTTCTCTTAACCAGATTGCCCGTTTTCTTTCATTTTTGGTGGCGTTACCAGTAATTTTGTCCAACCACAAGTTAAAAGCAAATAACACAAAAGTCCATAAGATACTGATTCGTCGTTTCCAGACTTTCAAAGGACGTTTATTGTAGAAGGCTGTGATTGCTTCTGGATCGTAGCGTAGAGTATTACTTTCTGCTGTTCCTGGAGGATTTTGAGACTTGAGCATATCTGTATCTATATTTGTTATTGCCATTGCCTCAACTTCTACTGTGTCTAGTTTCTTACTGTATGGATTGAAGTCTTTTTGGTTATCTATAGATGATATTGTTTCTAAATTCATAATATTTAAGAAAAATTTAACGAATCTTGTTAAATATTGTAACAATATCACTATTGTTAGGGTGCGAGTGTAAAAAATCAATCCTCCCTCTTGGGATGACGAGGTTTCCCTCATGTGTAGAGTCGCTGCGAAGTGCGCCATATCCAATCGACTAATAAAAGAAAAAAAATTCCTTTTAGCCAATCTTATCTGTTATAAGAAGAGGTAATTGTTAATTATTAATTATTAATTATTAATTATTAATTATTGAAATTAGCTTTCCTTTCTACAACATTCGCGTTCCGCTGCGTAAGATGAAACGCGAAGCGGAACGGAGTTCTATCGCTGAGAGACTATGCTATCTTTAGTTGAATAAAAAGTCATGTACGCAGACGAATGATTCCAGTTAATTTTTAGGATATCATAATTTTTGCGAGGATGTAACCGAAAATCCTTTGACGCGCCGAATTTTTCCGGAGCTTCAGAAAATGAAAATGTTGGTGATTTTTCACTGAGGATGGATGGAAAGATTTGATCGGGGAAAAATCACCATTTATAAGAGCTTCAGAAAATGAAAATATTTCTGGTATTGCTCCTGGGAAAAATTCCCGAATATTTGATTGTCTCTCAGTAAAGATTTTAGTTGAATAAAAAATCATGTACAGAAGCGAGTGACCCCAGTTAATTTTTATGATATCATAATTTTTGTGAGGATACAACCGAAAATCCTTTGACGCGCCGATTTTTTTCAGAGCTTCAGAAAATGAAAATGTTGGTGATTTTTCACTGAGGATGGATGGAAAGATTCGATGGGGAAAATTAACCATTTGTGAGAGCTTCAAAATCTGACTATTGCTCTATACGCAACAGTAGAACATCAAACCAAGAGAGCAAGGCAACTGAGAGTTGATTTCCATTGCCAGAAAATATCTGACTCTATCTCTCTACCCGGAATTTCCTCTAGTCACAAAAAATTTATGAGTCAATCAAGAATTGAAAAAATAATTCTCAAATTCCAACTATTGCTCTATACGCATGGGGTAGAACATCAAACCTAGAGAGTAAGTGAACCGAGAGTTGACTTCCACTGCCAGAAAATATCTGACTCTATTTCTCTGTCGAAAATTTCCTCTACTCACAGAAAATTTATTAGTCAATCAAGAATCAAAAAATTAATTCTCAAATTTGACTATTGCGTATATCGCAACAGTAAACATCAGACCTAAGCAGCAAGACACTTGAGAGTTGATTTCCACTGCCAGAAAATATCTAACTCTATCTCTCTACCAGAAATTTTATCTACTCACAGAAAATTTATTAGTCAATCAAGAATCGAAAAATTAATTGTGAAATTCCTACTATTGCGATATACGCAATAGTAAAACTCAAACCTAGGGAGTAAGTGAACCGAGAGTTGACTTCCACTGCCAGAAAATATCTGACTCTATTTCTCTGTCGAAAATTTCCTCTACTCACAGAAAATTTATTAGTCAATCAAGAATCGAAAAATTAATTGTGAAATTCCTACTATTGCGATATACGCAATAGTAAAACTCAAACCTAGACAGCAAGAGACTTGAGAGTTGATTTCCACTGACAGAAAATATTTGACTCTATTTCTCTACCAGAAATTTTATCTACTCACAAAAAATTTATTAGAGAATCAAGAATCGAAAAATTAATTGTGAAATTTCTACTATTGCGATATACGCAATAGTAAAACTCAAACCTAGACAGCAAGAGACTTGAGAGTTGATTTATACTGCCAGAAAATATTTGACTCTATTTCTCTACCCGAAATTTTATCTACTCACAAAAAATTTATTAGAGAATCAAGAATCGAAAAATTAATTGTGAAATTCCTACTATTGCGATATACGCAATAGTAAAACTCAAACCTAGACAGCAAGACAACTGAGAGTTGATTTATACTGCCAGAAAATATCTGACTCTATTTCTCTACCAGAAATTTTATCTACTCACAAAAAATTTATTACTCAATCAAGAATCGAAAAAATAATTGTTAAATATCACTATTGCTCTCTACCCGGAATTTCCCCTACTCACAAAAAATTTATGAGTCAATCAAGAATTGAAAAAATAATTCTCAAATTCCAACTATTGCTCTATACGCATGGGGTAGAACATCAAACCTAGAGAGCAAGGCAACTGAGAGTTGATTTCCACTGCCAGAAAATATCTGACTCTAATTTTCTCTACGGGAAATTTCCTATAGTCACAAAAAATTTATTAGTGAATCAAGAATTGAAAAATTAATTCTTAAATCTCACTATTGCTCTATACGCATGGGGTAGAACATCAAACCTAGAGAGCAAGGGAACTGAGAGTTGATTTCCACTGCCAGAAAATATCTGACTCTATTTCTCTACCTGGAAATTTCTTCTGCTCACAGAAAATTTATTAGAGAATCAAGAATCGAAAAAATAATTCTCAAATTCCAACTATTGCTCTATACGCATGGGGTAGAACATCAAACCTAGAGAGCAAGTGAACCGAGAGTTGACTTCCACTGCCAGAAAATATCTGACTCTATTTCTCTAGCCGAAATTTCCTCTAGTCACAGAAAATTTATTAGTTAATCAAGAATCGAAAAAATAATTCTCAAATCCCAACTATTGCTCTATACGCAATAGTAAAATGTCAAACCCAGAGAGCAAGGCAACTGAGAGTTGATTTCCATTGCCAGAAAATATCTGACTCTATTCTTCTACCTGGAATTTCTTCTACACTTTTATCTCCAGGATAAACACCAAAACTTTTGTCTTCAGGATAAATAAGAGCAATTTAGAGTTTATTTTCACTACCAGAAATATTTGACTGTATCTTTCTAGCCCCTTTCCCCACACTCCGCACACCCCCCACACCTCCCACATCTCCCCATCTGTCTTTCAGCTATAATTACCTAGAACCTTCAACAGAAAGAGAAAGCTTTACCCCATGCTAAAAAACGACCCACTCTGGTTCAAAGACGCCATAATTTACGAAGCACCAGTTCGAGCATTCGCAGATAGTAACGGTGATGGAATAGGAGACTTTCGCGGACTCACAGAAAAATTAGACTACCTCCAAGACCTAGGCATAACAGCAATCTGGACTCTACCATTTTTCCCCTCCCCTCTCAGAGACGATGGGTATGACATTGCCGACTATAGAAGCATTAATCCCATTTATGGCAACCTAGAAGACTTCCAAGAATTTCTAGACGCTGCCCACGACAGAGGTATTCGAGTCATTATCGAACTTGTAGTTAACCATACCTCCGACAAACATCCCTGGTTCCAAAGAGCACGTCGCGCCCCTAAAGGTAGTGTAGAAAGAGACTTTTATGTTTGGAGCGACAGCGCTGATAAGTACCCAGAAGTCCGCATTATTTTCCAAGACTTTGAAAATTCTAACTGGGCATGGGATTCTGTAGCTCAAGCTTACTATTGGCATCGCTTTTTTTCTCATCAACCAGACCTTAACTATGAAAACCCGGCAGTACAAGAGGCAGTTTTAGAAGTGTCAGATTTTTGGTTGAGTATGGGGGTTGATGGGATGCGCCTTGATGCGGTGCCCTATCTTTGTGTTGAAGAGGGTACGAATTGTGAAAATTTGCCGGGAACCCATGCTTTCCTGAAAAAGTTACGGGCGCATATTGACCAGAAATATTCCAACCGAATGTTATTGGCAGAAGCTAATCAATGGCCGGAGGATGCTGCTAAATATTATGGAAGCGGGGATGAATGTCAGATGAATTTCCATTTTCCTTTGATGCCTCGTTTATTTATGGCTTTGCGGATGGAGGATAATTTTCCTATTTCCGATATTCTCAAGCAAACTCCTTCTATTCCTAATAATTGTCAGTGGGCTTTATTTTTACGGAACCATGATGAGTTAACCCTAGAAATGGTAAGCGACGAAGACCGAGATTATATGTATAAGGCTTATGCTCAGGATACCCAGGCAAGAATAAATTTGGGTATTCGTCGCCGTTTAGCGCCTCTTTTGGGGAATGACCGTCGGCAAATAGAGTTGCTTAATGGTTTACTTTTGTCTTTGCCTGGTACTCCCGTTCTATATTATGGGGATGAAATAGGTATGGGGGATAATATTTATTTGGGCGATCGTAATGGTGTGCGGACTCCTATGCAGTGGAGTGCCGACCGTAATGCTGGTTTTAGTCGTACTAATCCTCAAAAGTTATATGCTCCGGTTATTGTTGACCCGGAATATCATTATGAAACGATTAATGTGGAAGCTCAACGGTCTAATTCTAATTCTTTGTGGTGGTGGATGAAGCGTTTGATTTCTACTAGGGAACGTTTTCAAGCTTTTGGACGTGGTTCGTTTGAATTGCTACATCCTGAAAATAGGAAGGTTTTGGCTTTTACTCGGACTTATTCTGGTCAACATATTTTGGTAGTAGCAAATCTCTCCCGTTTTGTACAAACGGTGGAGTTAGATTTATCGGCTTTTAATGGTATGGTACCTGTGGAAATTTTTGGTCGGACTAAGTTTCCAACTATTCAGGAATATCCTTACTTTTTTAGTTTGAGTGCTTATGCTTTTTATTGGTTTACTCTACAGCCACAACAATCTTATATTGAAACTTTGAGACCTTTGAGTAAGCCTCCTGTTTTGACAGTTGCGGAAAGTTGGAAAAATATATTTTCTCAGCCAGAATATAAGAAGAGTTTAGAATCAATTTTACCTAATTATTTGAGTGGCTATCCTTGGTTTGGAGGTAAAAATAAGGTCATCCAATCTACGGAAATAATAGAGGTAATTCCCATCGATCGTCAACAGAAAGAAACTGCTTTAGTATTTCTGGAATTTCATTATACAGAGGGTCCGACAGAAACTTATTTAATTCCTCTGAGCTATTTAGGTCAGTCAGAAATAAGTTCTCAAATTCCTCCAGAAAAAATTATTGCCGAACTGCTAATACAGCAAGAAGATAAATCTGGAATCTTGTTTGATGTTTTGGCAGAAAAAGATTTTTTAAACATACCCTTAGAAGCTATCAATAAAAACCAAAAATATGAAGGAAATAGTGGTGCTATTCAGGGAAATGTAACTCATGTACTAGCAGAGATAATGCAGACAACTACGGAGGATATTCACCCTAATCTTTTATCTGAAAGACATGATAAAACCGTAATTAATTTCGGCGCAAAGTTGATACTTAAATTATTCCGAAAACTAGAAGTTGGTATTCATCCAGAATTAGAAAATGGGAACTTTTTAACACAGAGAGCCAGAAGTGAAAATTCGGCAATTGCAGACAATATTTCTCAAACAACAGGATATCTAGAATATCATCGGCAAGGAAATCACCCAATTACTATTGGTATATTAGAAGAATTTATTCCAGAGGCAAGAGATGGTTGGTCTTATACCTCTGATGCTTTGAGGGATTATTTTGACAGAATAATGGTAGAACAAGCATCTATAAATGAGTTAGAAATTCCTAGGGTTACTGTTAATAATAGTTTAAATACTGAGATTACCGAATCAGTCTACGATGCCATCGGTTCTTATATTAATTTAGCGGAAAATTTAGGTAAAGTTACAGCAGATATTCATCAAGCTTTAGCCTCTGATTTAGAAAACCCTAATTTTTCTCCCGAACAATTTACACCTTTTTATCAAAGGTCTGTTTATCAATATATGAGAAACCAGACAGGCAAGATTTTATTAAAGTTGAAAAAACACCTACCAAAATTTTCACAAGATACACAACAATTAGCAAAAAATGTGATTAATCGCCAAGACCGAATTATGGAACATTTAAGTTCTGTAGTAGAACGAAAAATTACGGCTATGCGTACCCGTTGCCATGGAGATTATCATTTAGAAAATGTTTTATTTACAGGTAAAGATTTTGTCATTATTAATTTTGAAGGAGAAGCTACTCGACCTTTAAATGAACGTCGCATGAAACGTTCTTTACTTCGAGATATTGCAGTAATGTTAGAGTCATTTTATTATGCAGCTAATGTTGCTCTCCGAGAAGAAATTAAAAATGGCATGATTCGTTCTGAAAATATTTTAGCAATGGAACAATGGTCTACATTTTGGTATACCTGGGTCAGCATATCCTTCTTAAAAGCCTATCTTCAGAATACAAAATTAAGCTCATTCTTGCCTCAAAGCGAACAAGAAATACAGGTACTTTTAGACGTTTATCTATTAGAAAAAGTCATCTATGAACTTGACCATGAACTTACCTCTCGTCCTGAATGGATAGAAATTCCTCTCGCGCGAATTCAACAGTTAGTTCCATAATTTAGTTAGATACAAGTGTTCCCGTTTAGAGAAAATTTGGGAATAATAACTGTGAGTTGGTTTTGCAGAATATTTTTGATTGTTAATCACAAATATTTTAAGCATTTAGCTATTAGCATTCCGCTTTTTCTGCGGAATGCGCTCGCATTCAACTTTTGAAAATAATAACTACTAAGGTTAACTGATTATCTTTTTCTTTCCTACAGAACGCTGCGCAAAGATAATTTTTAATTCTCCTTGGAGACTACTTCCTCTTTCCTCAATAATTAGTTAATAACTCATAGCTAATAACCCAGTGCCTCTGTAATATAATGTCCGGATAATCAATTATAAAAAAACTTTCTCCCATAAGTGCTTTTTCTTTGCTTCTGCCTCCTGACCTCTGCTTTATGCCTTACTTCCTCCAAAGTCTAAGTATTCAACCGAACTTGATATAAGAAGCTAGCTGACGGCTGAATGCTTACCAAATATTCCTAAATCTTATCCCTAATAAATTGTCTAAAACATTAACTATTTATTAGTGAAAATTTAGTGATATTATCAACCAGATTCTAATGCTACAATCAGAAAAAGTATATTAAAGCAGGGTATTAATAATATAGGTGGATAATAAATCTAAAAATTGGACAGAAGTCAGTGAACTAAATTCTACTATAGAACTGAAGTTTGCAGGCAATACTGATACAGGTAGTATTCGCTCGGTTAATCAAGATTCTTACTATATAGACCCTGAAGGACGATTTTTTATTGTTGCTGATGGGATGGGGGGACATGCAGGAGGCGAAGAAGCTAGTAAAATTGCTACAGAAGTAATTAAAACTTATCTCGTTACTCATTGGCAAGATACTATAGAATCACCCCAATTGTTAGAAGATGCCTTTATTCAAGCAAATCAAGCCATTATTGATGACCAGGAAAAGCATCCTGAACGTTCAGATATGGGTACCACAGCAGTTGTGGCTATCTTCCGAGAACAAAAAGCTTGGTGTGCAAATGTGGGAGACTCTCGCCTCTATCGACTTCGGGGACAAGAACTAGCGCAAATTACAGAAGACCAAACCTGGGTAGCTGAGGCCGTCAGAAAAAATGCTTTAACCCCAGACCAAGCTAGAGTACATCCTTGGCGTCATGTACTTTCCCAATGTTTGGGTCGGGAAGACCTTAGTAGGGTAGACCTCTTCTCTTTAGATGTTCAACCAGGCGATCGCCTCTTACTCTGTAGTGATGGATTAACAGAAGAGTTATCTGACGAGAAAATTGCCAGTATTTTTGAGATTGCACCTATTTTAACTTATAGTGATGCTTGTGGAGATATTGCTGAAAAACTCGTAAATGCTGCTAAGGATGAAGGTGGTCGCGATAATATTACAGTCATAATCGTCGCTGTTGATAGTTAATAAGGGTAATTCATTAATGGATAATGGATAATGGATAATTACCTCAAGGAAAACTGCAACCCAATTGAATATAAGGAAATATTATTTCTTTTTTTCCCCTATGGGGGAAGGCTTTTAACTAAGGTATTTAATTAATAATTATTAATTATTAATTATTCGGTAATTGTTTGACATAATCTACAACTATCTGGTAGAACTATCTGGTAGGATGAGTGAATTGTTTTAAGAAAATATATCAGCATAGGATCGGCAGCAGAATTATTAGGAGTATCAATTGAGACTGTTCGCTCTAACTGTGGAAATGTTAAAGAGTCTCTGCCTTTATCAGACCGTGTGTTCAAGCGAATATGCTGGTTTCAGTTGTCATAGAGATTTAAATGCTAGTTTAAATCTAGCTTCGGCGGTCAGTAAGAGCTCCGCTCCGCTAACGCGAACGACCGTGAAGCGTGTGGACTGGATAACGTTGACGTTGCTAGGTAGAAGCAAGAATAGAACAGATAGATAATTTTAGATGTTGACAGATTATTGTAGATTTCTAAGAACGGTTAACTACTGCAAATGACCAAAGTTATTGGCCTAATTAGTGGCACTTCCGTCGATGGTATAGATGTAGCTTTAGTTGATGTTGCTGGTGGTCAAACAAATTTACAAGTTGAACTACTAGCAGCATCTACTTACCCCTACCCAGAAAATTTGCGCTCCCAAATTCTCGATGTTTGTGGCGGCGCCTCTCTCTCAATGGCTGAATTGGCTGAACTTAATGATGCTATTGCCCAAGAATTCGCTACAGCAGCATTGACAATTCAGCAAAAATATGATATAAAAGCACAACTAATTGGCTCCCACGGTCAAACTGTTTACCATCGTCCACCCTCTCAAAAATTAGGTTATAGTCTACAGTTAGGCCGTGGTGAAGTAATTGCTAATTTAACAGGAATTCCAACTATTAGTAATTTTCGAGCTGCCGATATTGCTGCCGGAGGTCAGGGTGCGCCCCTAGTTCCTTGTGTCGATCTTTATTTACTGAGTCATCCAGAATATACTCGCTGTGTACAAAATTTAGGTGGAATTGGCAATGTTACTTATTTGAACAATCAACCGCTTCCCGGAACTCAAAAGTCAAACACCGACGGTGAAATTCG
>NZ_JAAHGT010000265.1 GCF_010672385.1 Okeania sp. SIO2F4 | reverse complement strand
TTTCTTCTATTGCTCTATACGCAATAGAAGAAAAAAAATTCCATCATCCATCTCCGGGAGCTTCAGCAAATGAAATGACTATTGCGTATAGAGCAATAGAAGAAAAAAAATTCCATCATCCATCTCCGGGAGCTTCAGCAAATGAAATGACTATTGCGTATAGAGCAATAGAAGAAAAAAAATTCCATCATCCATTATTTTCATTTTCTGAGAGCTAATGAAAAAAAAATCGCCACGCCAAAGGATTTTCGGTTGCATCCTCACAAAAAGTATGATTTTGTAAAAAGTAGTGGAAGTTATTCGGCTATGTACATGATTTTTTATTCAACCAAGAAAGTATTGTTTTTAAGCGATAGAACTCCGTTCCGCTTCGCGATCTGAAAGGCGGAGCCTAGCGGCAACTGTATCGCAAACGATATAGAAAAGAAAATTAACCTCAAAGATATCAAATGGGTTCTATATATTTTTTTTCATATATCCCACACTCCCCACACTTCCCACACCTCCCACACTCCCTATTCCCCACTCCCCATTGCCTCCCCTTCCCCACGAGGATCTGCTGCTGCTTCCAACATCCCACTCTCATCCACCACAACTACATTTGCATTACCCCAACCATCTCGCATTACCACATTATGTCCGCGCTGTTTCAACTCATTCACAGTCTCCTCACTAAACCCCGCTGTTTCCAACCTCAACTTATCTGGCAACCATTGATGATGAAAACGTGGAGCAGATACAGCTTCCGCAGCATTCATTTGATACTCCAACACATTCAAGACAACCTGCAAAACCGTCGTAATAATTGTACTTCCCCCAGGAGAACCAGTCGCCATAATTAACCGACCATTCTCTGTAACAATAGTAGGAGTCATACTAGACAAAGGAGTTTTTCTCGGAGCTATAGCATTTGCCTCACCCCCCACCAAACCATACAAATTTGGCACCCCAGGAGCAGCAGCAAAATCATCCATCTCATTATTTAACAATATTCCTGTACCAGCAGCTACCACTCCAGCACCAAAACTACCATTAATTGTATACGTCATACTAATAACATTCCGCTCTGCATCCACTACAGTCAAATGAGTAGTATCCGGAGACTCCCAAATATGACTCCTCAAAACTTCTGGTGATGCTGGTTCTACTTCACTCGAACGTCTGACTTGCTCAAGATTAATTTCCTCACGTCGTCGTCGAGCATAACTTAAGCTAGTCAACTCCTTAACTGGCACCTCCACAAAATCTGGGTCTCCTAAATACTTAGACCGATCGGTATAAGCAACCCGCATTGCTTCAGTCAGTAAATGAATCGTATCAGGATTTTCCCGACCCCACTGTTGCAAATTGGTCTCTCCCACAATATTTAACATTTGCAGTAGATGTACCCCTCCAGAAGATGGTGGCGGCATCGCACAAACTTTAGCTTCCCGAAAATTACCACAAATAGGTTCACGCCATATTGGTGTATAATCTTTCAAATCTTCTAAAGTAATTAGACCTCCCGCTTTAGCCATATCAGTAGCGATCGCCTCAGCAATTTTACCCGTATAAAAGCTTTGAGGATTTTCAGCAATGCTTTCTAAAGTTTGAGCTTTATCCCTTTGAATCAACAGATCGCCCGGTTGATATGCTTGGCCATTCTTAGTAAATATATCCCTAGCTGCTGGATTTTTATTAATTACCTCCAACCGTCTTTCTAACCTATTAACAAAGCGATCGCTCACCTCAAACCCATCACGAGCATAACGAATAGCTGGTTGTACCAATTCTGACCAGGGTAACTTGCCATAGTATTTGTGAACAGTATACAATCCTGCCACAGTTCCCGGCACCCCCACTGCTAAATGTCCATCTAAACTTGCTCTTTTCTCTACTTCTCCGTGTTCATTAAGGTACATATTTCGAGTTGCTGCTTTAGGCGCTCTTTCCCGAAAATCTAGCGCCTGAATTTTATACTGCTGAGTCTCAGAATTTTCTGGAGGAGTTCCCAATAACAAAAAACCTCCCCCTCCAATACCCGCCGAAAATGGCTCTACCACTGAAATTGCAAAAGCCGTAGCAACCGCTGCATCTACTGCATTGCCCCCTCCCTCTAGCATTAACTTTCCTGCTTCACTAGCTAGAGGATGAGCTGAAACTACCATACCTTCTTTGCTCCGTTTTAATTCTGCTAAAGGTAGAGATTTTGGAGAGTTGGGGGTACAGCCAAATAGTGATATGGAAAAAGCTACACAACTAAATATTAGTATTTGGGTTTTAGTCTTAGGAAATCGAATCTGAGGCATTTAACAACTACTGGAATTAACTGTGATTATTCTTACTTCCGATACTATTTTGCTAACAAATGTTAACAATGCACAGCAAGATCGTCTGCTGAGGGGGTATCTCCCAAAGTCTACAAGAAAACCTGTAGACACTTTTTAAACAGTTACATCGTCTTGGTTATCGACTAAACAGAAGTTTTAATTACTTGACCATGCTAGCGGTAACTTATCAGGATAGCGGTTACATAGTGGCTTGGCGCAAGCACCACAAACTACTCTTTCTATATAGATTAGAGCACAATCTATGCAACTAATCGGTATAACTAAATAAATGTATATGAATTTATGTTAATAAATATTAATAAATCAACAATGGGTTGTGCCTAGCGCAAAGTGTGGGATTCGTCAAGCATGGCTGGCCAATATAATCTAAAAGCACTGATATATATGAGTTTTAGCATTTTTGGAGCGAAAAAAGTGCAAATTTTTCAGCTTGAGTGACCAAAAAGTTAGGACGAAAGGTAGACAAGCACAAAAAGATAGAGTTCAACAATTAATAATTATTAATTAATAATTACCTCTTCTTATAACGGATAGGATTGACATTCAAGGATTTTTTTTCTTCTCTTGGTTGATTGGGGTCCAGCGTTTGCGCTTCGCAAAGCTTCACTTTACATGTTGCGGAGCAAAACGCGTAGCGTCCCGGAGGGAACGGAGACCTCCCCATCCCATCCTAGGTCATGCTCCGCAAACAACCGCTCTCTTGGTCGATGGTCGGCAAGCGAGGAGACCTCGCCATCCCATCCTAGGTCATGCTCCGCAAACGACCGCTGTCTTGGTCGATTGGATATGCCGAGGAGACCTCGGCATCCCTCGACCGCTTTTTTCTCCATGAATGGAGAGGCTTTATACCTTAAGAGTTCGGTAATGGATAGTCCAGTAGAGGAGGGGCGAATGGCCATTCGTCCCTACAGGAGTCGTATGGGAATAGCTTAAATACCATTTTTTTAGTAGGGACGTCTCCTGTAAAGTCTTTTAATCAGACTTATTTATTCGTAACATTCTTTTCTTACTGTTGATATCATAGACACCTAGCAGGTCAATCAAGTAATTTAATGTGTCAAACTCTACAAATTTGACTTAAAATTTTATTAAGGATTTTTTTTAAATTCTGTCTGCCTCGGGGCACTTGGTGGACTTAAAACAAAAATGTCTGTGGAGATGGTCTAGCAGGGATTAATACTTAGTATTAATCTAGGCAAAAATCAGTAGAAGCAGAAAACCTGAATCGTGAGGTTTAGGAATTCCGGTCTATCGCGAATGCTTGGGGTCGGAAAAATGTCAATTAATGACTATTGCAATTTTATTAAAAGTTGAAACAGGAGTCAGGGAATAAAAAACATTAGACAGCTAGGAGCTGGATAACCCTAGGTTTGGCTAAGTTTTTGGCAACTTAAAACTTCAGGAAAAATTCTGAGTACTGAGTTCTTGACTCCTAAATTCTTTTATAGTTTTCAATTATGGAATGGCAAGAAAATTCTGGTAATTGGGTATTAATACCTTCTCAGCCCAAAGCAGTCATACATTTTTTGGGTGGAGCATTTGTCGCAACTGCACCCCATGTCACTTATCGCTGGTTATTGGAGATTCTAGCCAATCAAGGCTATGCAGTAATAGCTACTCCTTTTGTCAATACTTTAGATCATTTAGCAATGGCTAAAAATGTTCTCAGCAGTTTTGAGAATTGTCTTAATCATTTATATGCTAGTAGAATACTCAGGAAAAAATCTTTACCTATATATGGAATTGGCCATAGTATGGGATGTAAGTTACATTTACTTATAGGTAGTTTATTTTCCGTAAAAAGGGCTGGCAATATTCTCATATCTTTCAATAATTTTGCAGCTCGTGATGCCATCCCCCTGGTCGAACAAATATCTTCTGTAGTGAAAGTAGAGTTTACTCCGTCCCCAAAAATCACAAACAGCTTAATTCAAAAACGTTATCGAATTCGGCGCAATTTATTGATTAAATTTAATGATGATAATATAGATCAAACTCTTCGTTTGAGCGATATATTACGACTACGTTTTCCCAGTATGGTAACAGTTCATAGATTAAAAGGAAACCACTTGACACCTTTGGGTCAAGACTTAAGTTGGTCTGTAGGACAAGTATATACCCCTGTAGATGCCATTGGTCAATGGCTGAAACAAGAAGTTTATCGGGACTTAAATCAACTTAAACGTGAAATTCTACTTTGGCTCAATCCCCTAGCACCAATATCATAGCTTCATCCTGATAAATTCCAGATTTAGGAGTCATCATCAGAAGAATCATTCTCTTCTGGCGAATATGGCCAATATTGTTTGACAATTAACAAACAGTTACGATTATCAGATGTACGGGTATAACTAATATCGTCTGCTATGGCATACATTAATTTTATACCCCGTCCACCACCAACAAAGATATCTGTTTGATTGGGTTGGTCTTTTAGCCATTCTAGCAAGTCAAAAGGCTGACCATAATCCCAAATGCTGATTTCCATTTTGTCAGCATATATTTTAACTTCAATGTCTATAGGTGTTTCTGTAGATAAATATTTATGGGCATGGCGAGTTGCATTAGTAAAAGCTTCAGCTAAAGCTAGCTCACACTGTAACCAAACTTTTTTTGGAATTGGTGCTTGGTGCAACTGCTCAAACCATGATCAAACTTTATCGTTTTCTCCGAGGTCTGAACAAACTTGTAAATCGGCTTGATGAAACTTTGGTAATTTATTAGAATCTTTGACTTTAGTCACACTTCGCTTCTTAAGTAATTACATAATATGATTTTAGAGTATCTGTTGATTACAAGTATAAAAATTTCAAAAGCCAAACTTTGAGATGTAATATGATAGCTTCACACTGACAAAATTCAGATTTTCTCAAAATCTGAATTACCATTTTGAACTTGAGGATATAACCAATAATTTTTGGTAATTAACAAACAGTTACGATGATCAGATGTACGGGTATAACTAATATGGTCTGCTATTGCATACATTAGTTTTATACCCCGTCCACCAGGAGCAAACATATCTGCATCTGGTTGTACTTTTAACCATTCTGTCAACTCAAAAGGCTGACCACAATCCCAAATTCTAATTTCCAGGTAGTCAGTATACATTGTAACTTCAATATCTATAGGTGTTTCTCTGGGCAAATATTTATGAGCATGGCGAGTTGCATTAGTAAAACCTTCAGCCAAAGCCAACTCACACTGTAACCAAACTGTTTTTGGAATTGGTGCTTGATGCAATTGCTCAAACCATGACAAAACTTTGTCATTTTCTCCTAGGTCTGAATGAACTTGCAAATAAGCTTTGCGAAACTTTGGTAATTGCTCGGAACCTTTCACGTTAGTCACACTTCGCTTCTTAAATAATTGGATAATATTTCAGGTATATTTTAAGTTATATTATGGAGTATCCGTATAAAATCCATGTAAATAATTAACATTACCTAAAAGCTTGGTTTCTATAGAATCAGGTAATAATAGGTATCTAAATGCAGACTGTAATGGGGCAATATAATCAGCAAAGTAAGCAGCAAAGCTAGGTTGAGACTTAAGCCGACTGCGTATGGGCATTTTGACTTGTCCCCAGATAATATTTCTTTGGTCAGTTCATAAGAGCTGTCCCAACATGGATTTATCCCTTTGTTTAGTAGGAGTTCGGTCACCAAAACCCTACAATAATTAATCCCCGTGACTTTAGTCTGGGGAGTAGTCAAAAACTCCTAATGGTCTACTCACTTTTATGTCGGCTTTGGCCGAAACGGTGAATTGTTTAACTAAGTCCATGATATATAAAGTTTTGGTTATTGATGATGATACTGCCATTCAGGAATTGCTCAAAAGAGTTCTGCGGAATCAGGGTTATGAGGTAACAGTAGCAAGTAATGGTGAAGAAGGTTTTGAGGTGGCCAAACTCGTGCAACCTGCTTTGATTATCTGTGACTGGATCATGCCACGACTCACTGGAATAGAAGTATGTCGTAGGGTTAAAGCTAGTTCTGATTTGTCCACAACTTTCTTCATTTTACTAACTTCTTTAGGAACGGTTCAAGATCGAGTCCAAGGTCTTGATGCTGGTGCTGATGACTTTATTTCTAAACCCATAGAAATGAATGAACTGGAGGCTAGGGTCAGAGCTGGACTGCGACTACATCAGCTTTCTCAAGATTTGCAGACTCAAAAGCAACTACTAGAAGCAGAATTAGCTGAAGCTGCTGACTATGTGTGTTCTCTCCTACCAGAGTCTTTAACAAAACCAGTAACAGTTGAATCCCAGTTTATTCCTTCTCGCAAGTTAGGGGGAGACTGCTTTGATTATTATTGGTTGGATGAAAATTACTTAGCTGTATATTTATTGGATGTTGCAGGTCATGGTTTACGAGCTGCACTTCCTTCTGTTTCGGTTTTGAATTTGTTGAGGTCAAAGGCCATACCTAACATCAATTACCATCAACCTAGTGATGTACTTAAAGCCCTCAATAATACTTACCAGATGACCTATCAAAATGACAAATATTTTACCATTTGGTATGGTGTGTATAATCGCTCTCAAGGTCAACTGGTTTATTCAAGTGCTGGTCATCCCCCAGCTATTTTAATTTCGGGTGATGGTCAGCTCGCTCAGGCCAATAAATTGAAAACTCCTGGAATGCCCATTGGTATGTTTCCAGAGGCTACTTATACAGATGATTCTTGTTTGGTTGAAAAGTCTAGCTCTCTTTATATATTTAGTGATGGTGTTTATGAAATACCTCAACCTGGAGGTGATATTTGGGGTATAGATAACTTTATTAATCTAATTTTAGAATACAATCAACATGGTTTTTGTCATCTAGATAAGATATTGGACTATGTGAGAGAGTTGAATGGTAGTAATGTCTTTAGTGATGATTTTTCTTTACTAAAAGTTGTTTTTGGTTAGGCTGTTTATGTCTCATCAAGTTATTTAAGGATTGAGATTAAATAAAATATACAATTAAAAAAGGAACGTTTAAATAGATTAAGCATCACTCTGTCTAAATTCTAATTCTATAAGTAATCAAACTATCATTCCTAAGTTTAATGCTTGTTTCCAGAATTATTGTTGAGCAGGATATATCTGGCAGCTGATTCAGACTAAATTAACTACTACTAAGTCTTGATTTTTGCTTCTATTCTACAAAAAAACTCATTTTCAGAACAATTTGAGTTAAGTAATATGAGAGTTATTTGACTATGATTCTCATTTTTATTCTATTTTATTTAACTCACATTCCGTACTTCAATTTGTAACATTACAAGTAGTAGAAAAATCCGTAACTTGGTAGGTATTTATACTATATAGCTCCTACATTTGACCTTTCTGTGCAGTCAGATTCTCAGGAAAATATTAAGTATAAATACTCAATTACTTACTCCTATTGACCACTATAATTGTCTCCTGTCTCCTGTCTCCTGTCTCCTGTCTCCTGTCTCCTGTCTCCTGTTTTTTTTATACTACAAATTGTAGTGCTACATGTAGGTTTTAAGAGCTATGGGTAATTTTTATTTTCCTCTAGCTAATATCATTTCTCTTTAAATACTTACAAATAAAGATTTTAGGAAACAGGGAATAAGGAACAAAGGCAAATTTAGGATATTTTCTATCTCAAGAGAAATACATTTTTTTATGGCTAATTAATGAAACTTGAGACCATGGTAATTTGGAGTTGGTATCTTCATCCTAACTAATTCCGAAATTTGATTTATACTATATCCCAAGTTAAATGCTAAACACTTTAATCTGATTAGGCTAGGTTTAACTCTTGAGTTGACTTGCCTCAAAATGATTACTTAACTTAGATGGTTTTAATCTTCATGGCACTTACAAATCAAACATAGAAATTATTCAAGCTAAAGTATCTTAGAATTCAGATAAGTAGAAGCTTCATTACAACGTTTTGATTGGATTTTTTTTTCCAGACATCAATTTAGATATAGATAGTTAATCTCATCTCAAATCAAAAATTTATTCCTACTCAATTTTTTTTTAGATGTACGCTTTTTCATGGATGCACCCCTTTTTACCCATAAATATTTTAGATTTTGTTTTAATTATTAAGGGATTTATACAGGAAGATTGAATCTACTACTTACATACTTTCTAAAATCTAAGATACTTATTTACAACTTTTATGATTGGCTTTGAGGCTGAAGATTGGTATTAGATTCAATAAGATTTTTTTCAAACTCTTCTCGGCTAGGAAATATGTCAAAAACTCTGTCCATACTTGTTAGTTCAAACAGAATTCTAATTTGCTCATTAATAGAACATACAACTAACTGAGAGCCAGCAGCACGAACAGTTTTAAGTGCTAAAACTAAAGCACCTAAACCAGAGCTGTCCATAAAAGTTACTTCTTTAAAATCTATCAATACAATATCAGCTCCAGCATCAACTTGTTCACTAATTTCTTGGCGAAATGAAGTAGCTTTAGTACCGTCTAAAATACCAGAGGGTTGAATATATTTAACAACAGTGGTCATATTTTCTAGCAGCTATAATTCTCAGCATTAGGAAACCTAGGCTAGTATAGCTTATTACTGAGATTAAGTCCAAGTATGTCCAAATCAATTCCTAAGTTTAAAGAACAGACAAGTCAAAGGCAATTATTACATTAAGCTTCTCTGCTCTTTGATTTAAGTTTTGCGACTAACTTTGGCACGGAATAGCAGTTTATCCCCTTGCTTGTAGCCAGTATAACGAACTTTTACCATTTCTCCTTTCTGCGCAGACCCCTCCATCAGTTGATGCAACTGGGGGTCAAAAGGAACTTCTGCTCCAACATTAGCGATAGATTCGACATTCCACTGTTCCATCAGTTTTTCTACTGGACGTAACAAAGGCAATATTTTTACTGCCCCTAGACGAGGGTTTTGTTTTGCTTTCTCTACAACAGTAGGCCATTGCTGTAGCCAAGATTCTAAAATTTGTAAACTAGAATGCTGAAACTCTTGCATTAACAATTGTTTTTGTTGCTCTAATTCTTTCTGGAGATTGTTATATTCTTGTTCTACTGTTGAGGTGGAAATTTCTGGTAATTTTTTGATAAATTCAGGTACAAAATTAGTTAATAGTTCTGTTAAAGTTATTCCTAATGCTTGACTAATTTTGAGTAAAACATCTACTCGCATTTGTGATGCTAGGCCACGTTGCAACCGCATAAGCTGTAGTTCAGAAACTCTAGCTTTTTGACTTAATTCCCTATAGCTGGAAATATTTGCGTTTTGCATTAGGTTTTGTAACTGGGGGGTATAGTTTCTTGTAAAATAGTGATTCATTTCGCCAGATACTAAAGGAAAAGAGCAAACTTTTTTTCTAGTCTAGAATATACCATAATTGCTAACTCTTGGTAGTATAAAGTTATTAAACAATTCCATTTTTAATGTAAGCATTCAGCAGTCAGCTAGCCTCTTTCAGAGGAGCTTCGCTAACAGCTATCAGCTTGATTACCTTGAAAGGAGAAAAAAGTAATTTGATCAAAGCTTCAGAGTACGAATCTCTGGTTGAGAATGTAGTAGAAATTAAATGAATGCTTGCTTGATTCATTAGATATCTCCAATCAGAAAAAATCCCATTAATTATCTCACAGCAATTATCAATTCTTTCCCTCTACTCCCTACCCCTACTCCCTCTTTTCTGGAGATGTCTATTCAAAAGCTGATAGCTGACCGCGAGCTAGCTGAATGCTTACTTTTTAATTGACTCAAGACAATTTGATAATTTTTTTCGATTTATGTTTGCCTGATGTTAGCTTGACTTTTGTCTGCTTAATTCCATGACAGACTATTTGTTTGAGGTGATTTTTATGAATTAAGAAGTTGGATAGAATATGAGTTTTGACAATGCCAGCAAGAATTGGGTGGAATATATTACCAATTGACTCATTTCTAGGATACAGCAAATTGCAGATTAATTTGCTACAGCTTAATCCTCATTTCTATGGCTTATTGCCTTTTTTATCTGTTGTCTAAAACTCTAAAGATTTCTACCTCATCAAGTTGCAAACTGATGTAGATAAAGGTGATGTTCAACAATTAACAATTAATGTAAGCATTCAGCCATCAGCTATCAGCTATCAGCTTTAGCAATAGTAAATGATTTGTGAAAAAAAATGTAGGATTTTAGTCTCCAAATCTCATTTTTACTAATGTTAAGCATTCACTGTTCAGCTATCAGCTTCATTACCTTTTTTAAAGTAAGAATGTGAGATGTAGAACTATGTCGTTTGCTTGCTTCATTCATTAAAAAGCTGAGATATGACTGCTGGCCGCTAATAGCTGAATGCTTACCAATTAATAATTACCTCTTCTTAAAAATAAGAGTATTGATGAAAAGGAAATTTTTTTCTTCTCTTGTGTCGATTGGCTCACGGGGTGACAAGCTAGTTGAAAGCTATATATAGAGACGAATTTGCGTTCGGGAACTGAAGAATACTTCAACTAAAATCAAACTCTTATTGAGAATGAATGAGGTGTAGTGCGTTAGAAGAGC
>NZ_JAAHGT010000264.1 GCF_010672385.1 Okeania sp. SIO2F4 | reverse complement strand
AGGAATATTTAGGCAAAATTAATTAGATTTTTTTTCCATGAAATTAAAGCCAGAATATCAGGTATTCAACAATTAATTATTACCTCTTATGATAACGGATAGGATTGACTAAAAGGATTTTTTTTTGTTCTCAAGGGGAGATTGGATATGGCGTTTAGCGCTCCGCAAAACGCGCGTTTTTCATGTCGCGTTTGCGCAATTATTCCGTAGGAAAGCGAAGCGCAAACGCGACATGTTTGCCTTAGCGTTAGCGAGAGCTACCGTAGCAAGAGGCAGCTCCTCTGCAAGAGGCAGCATTCCGCAGGAAAACGCGTAGCGTCCCGGAGGGAACGGAAACCCGAAGAGTGCAGAGCCGCTCCGAAGTAGGCCATCCCATCCTTACGGAAAGCTCCGAAGATCGACCGCTCTGTTGGTGGATTGGATATGGTTAGGTAATCCATCCATCCTATCCTTACGGAATGCTTTGCTTTCCGACCGCTTTTTCTCTTGAAATAGAAGGCTTTATACCTTAATTTTTCGGTAAGAATACAACTGGAAATTATCCAACATGAGATTAAAATATCAACTTACCTAATTTTTCCCGCTTAGAAATTATATGTGAGAATTTGACTATTCCTTAAAATTATATAATATAGCGCTTATAATCTTCATAAGATACATTTTTTTTCTTTAGTTCTTCTCCCTTATTTCATAAAAATATGCAATCTATCATAGTTCAAATAAGATTGCTATATCCATAATTATTAGAATTATTATAGCTTCTTTTTTCAATAATATAAAGACTCTTTTTCAGTCACGATAAATTAATTATACTATCAAATAAAATATTACCTTATTTTTTTATTTTAATTTTTTTAGGTTATAAGTAATTGTGCAAAATCAATTACACATATTTAATACAGGAATGTACACTATAAAAAGCAAATATATATTTATGAGCTTAGAAAATTTATTAGAGACTTAAATCCAGAGAGTAGGAAGCTTTTAGAAAGAATAAGTCGCTATAGTAATTGTCCTCAAGTTCGAGACGGCTTTCAATCTATAGCGCTACTTGAATCGGGAATAGGGAATAGGTATGGAGGGAATAGTAGACTAATAAAGGGTTTTAGGATTTAGAAATGTCAAGAGCCTTAATGCGTAGCACTATATAATATGGAGCAGTCAAGGATTTATTATTCAGGAATTAATGAAAATATTTAAAGTCAGTATAAAAAAAATTTTTAATTGGTTAACTCCATGGGAATATCTAGAAATATTAGGAGTTAATAATCAAACAAGAAGAAGCAGAAAACCTAAATTAAACTCATAACAAACAAAAAAAGTTCAAGAATGGGTGAAATGGGAAGCAAAAGCACTAAATATAATTAAAAATTAAATTCAAAAAACTTCGGCAATTAATGCAAGTAAAGATACAATAAAAAGAATTATAAAAAAGTTTGGTATGAGGTGGAAAAGGATGAAAAGGGGCATCAGCAAAAGCCCTGATGAATGGGAGTAAAATATCAAACTACCTAGACTAGAAACACTCAAAAGTAAAGAGAAAAAAAGGAGAAATTGATTTAAGATATTTGGATGAAAGAGGGTTTTCTTTGAAACCATATATTCCCTATGGATAAATAGAGAAATGCCCAACAATAACTGGTAAAAGTTGTTAGAGTAAACAAGTAAATATTTGAGGATTAATGCATCGCAAAAACGAATTATGTTACGAAATAGTCAAGGGATATATTAATAGTGAAGTTGTGATAAATTTTTTGGATAAATTTAGTCTGAACTTATCCAAAAGAACTGTATTCATTATGGACAAATCTTCAATTCAGACTAGGGATTGCAGACTGAATAAATTCTAAGAATGGAAGTCAAAACAATTAGAAATATTTTGCTTACCTACCTACTCACCAAAACAAAATATAATGGAGGTTGATCAAATATTAATCGATTGAAGTATAAACTTACGAAAACTGGAATAGCTGACTTCAATAATCTCAAAAAAGTGCTTAATAATTTAGAAACAGAATATGTAATTAATTTTGCATAGGCACTTAGCAATTATCAAATTGGTGAGATACACAATTTTTTTATTTGAGGAAATAGGTAAGATAAAAAAATAATGTACCTTATTGAAGAAGTCAGAAGTCAGAAGTTAAATTTATAGTTGGGGATTATCACCACCAACTAAAATCAGGCTGATGTTTTATATATTTTTCTTAGCATTCATCCACACCTCAAATATGGGTGTCTCGATTGTCTTTTTAGGTGGGAACTTCTGCCGAAATTTTTGTTAAGATAAGAACCGCTATATACAAAACATTCAGTCAGGTGATACTTCTGAATCCGGGATTCCTAATTTACAATTGCAATTAATGGTCACTAAAATCACCTCTTTTACTCACTACCTTTTTCCGGTCCGACAATTGAAATATAAGGTTCTATAAAATACTTATTGGCAACTTGTTGTGCTTCAGCACTCGTTACCATTGCCAGATTCTCCTGAAACTTACTGTCAAAATATATTCCCAAATTTAAGATTTCATACCATCCTAAAATTTGAGCGATTTGTGAATTTGTTTGTTTACCCAAAGCATACTGACCTAATAATTTGTTTTTGGAGACTTCTAACTCTTCTTCACTGAGCAAGTCAGTAATTAAGCGTTCTACTTCTACTTCTAATCCGGCCTGAGCGATCGCTGTATTTTCTGTTGCTGTACCTATATAAACTGTAAAGTTAGAGGTATAAAGACGGGTAGGATAAAATGCAGAAACATCATAAGCTAAACCTCTTTTTTCTCTTAGTTCTACAAATAAACGACTTGATAAACCATTTCCCAAATAAGTATTAAGTAATTTCAGGGGAGCGTAGTCAGAACTATTAACATTTGCTGCCAAATACCCAAGCATAATAATAGATTGTTGAGTTTCTTGGTATTTTTTTGCTGTGAAAGGTTGAGGAGTTATTGTTGGTAAATTTAAAGTTGGTAGGCGTGTTATTGGTGGTTGCCAATCTCCATAAGTTTGTTCAACTAAAGCGATGGCTTTTGTATTACTAATTTTACCTACTATAGATATCACTATATTATCTGGACGGAAGTAAGTTTGATGAAATTTTTGAATGTCGTGGCGGGTGATTTGAGATACTGTATTTTCTGTACCTAAAGTTGATAAAGCATAAGGATGGTTTTGATACATCATCTCTCGTAATTGAGAGAATGCTACAGTAAAAGGTTGCTCTAGTTGGGAACGAATACTTTGAATAGTAATCCGTTTTTCTAATTCAATTTCTGTTTCTGGGAAGGAAGGATATCTGATTATTTCTCCTGATAATTGAAAGATATCATCAAAGTCTTCTGATACTGTTTTCATACTCAGCAAAAAATAATCTGCTGTTGTATCACTTCCTAGTCTTGCTCCTACTGATTCAATTTTATGAGCAATATCTAAAGAGGATAATTTTTCTGTTCCTTTTGTCAAAACTGCTGCTAATAAATGGGAGATTCCTGCTTGATTTTTGGCTTCATAACAACTACCTATTCGCAAGAATACTTTGGCTGACACAATATCAGCCACTGTATTTTCTGTTGTAATTACAACTATGCCATTCTTTAAAACTGTTCGATCTATATTTGTTTGATTAATCATTAATTTTTTAATTTTTATCGTAGTTGGGGGTTAGATAGGGGTAGGTTCATTTGGTAAGTATTCAGTCTTCAGCTATTAGCCATAAGTTATTAACTATATCGTCTTGAGAGGAGGAATTAGTATCAATAAATTCACAGAAAATTAAAAGTATGGATAAATGCTAATCCGATAATCATAGCAATTTATTTATTCCTTCAAAACCTAAGAGCTGACCGCTAATAGCTGAATGCTTACGGAATAGGAGACCTATAGGTTTGGCAATATGGCAATATACAGTAGTATAGATAAGTTAGGCTAAAGTTATTTGTATATTTACTATTGAGTTATACTTTGATTGAGCAATAGCTTTTTGTATCCTCCTTGTCTATTTAAAATACACTATTTCTTTTAAACAAATACTGATTTTTTGAAACTGGTGTATTTAACAAGCACTTATACAATTTTTTTGCCTCTGCTAATTTTACAGGGTATTCCATGTTTATAAAGTACAGTAGAAGTAGTTGATAAAATAGTTTTTTAACTGCTTAGTCTTGACTCTTATCAAGTGCAGTAGTCATAAAAATATTCACCATCGCTTAAATACTAAAAGTAATGTACCACATTTACATGAAATATGCTGTAAGTATGATAGCTAAGGCTGGGGTAAATTCAAAGTAATTAATCTGACTAGCATTAGAATATATAGCAATCCTAAATAGGTTTTAACAATTCAAAAACTAGAAATCAACTCTGAAACTCTTACCCATTGCCTATTGCCTATTTCCTATTCCCAAGAAGTGGCAATATTTTTGACACGAATAAAATAGGATTGCTATAGTTAATTCCCTTAATTGAAAAAAAATTATTTCGTAAGTATTCAGCTAGCTCGCAATCAGCTATCAGTTTTTTAATGAATTCACTAATAATTTGTTGAAAAATACTTATATTAACTAAATAGCTACTTATTTATGCTATAAATTATCTGAAATATATCAATAATAATCTCTTCGCATCAAGACAAGACGAGCGTAATTATAATAAGTGCTGAAGTTTGTAGTTCCAACCCTGGAGGTAAGCTCAAAACTGTTAACTAAGTTCCTCCGCAGAAGGCTGGCTTTTAGCTCCGCATTCCGCAGGAAATGCTATCTTTGTGCTTCTTAACTCCTACTGAAAAAACTTAATCGCGGGCATTAATACTAAATGGGTTCTATAAGTCATAAATTTCTCTTAATTTTTTACTTTTGACTTGTAACTTGTAATTTCCCTTCAACATCAATTTCTAAAGTTGTGTGAGGAAAATCTTTCTTTGTTAACTCCCTAATTAACTTAATAGTTCGACCAAGTTTATCAGGATAAGGAATACCTTTACTATTCAAATGTACAGGCAAAATTTTCCCAGAAACAAAATCGCCTCTAGGATTAACATCTAACTCTAAAACCAAAGAATATCCCAACTTTCCTTTACTAGACAATGTACGATATCCCATAAAATTTCCCAAAGAATAAGCAATTAACTTTCCTTGATAAATTTCCATTGCTCTCGGTACATGAGGACCGTGACCTAAAATTAAATCTGCACCTTCATCTATTAATTTATGGGCAAATAAAACTTTATTGCCTCGATTTTCACCAAAAAAATATTCAGTTTTATTCTTGACTCTTAATGCTCTAGTTCCTTCCGCACCTGCATGAACAGAAATAACAACAATATCTGCCTTTTCATCTGCTTCCTGCACAAGTTTCTTAGCAGAATCTAGGTCAAGCATAGAATTATGATAATTGTAATTACTAAAAGCAATAAAGGCTATATTAACCCCTTTAACTTTTCGATAAACAATTTCTCCTTTTTTACCAACTGCCTGCATTCCTAAAGTTTGAATATTTGTAATTGTATCTTCAAAACCTTGCTTGAAGAAATCGAAAGAATGATTATTCGCCACACTCAAGACATTAAAACCAGCATCTTTCAATAAGTATCTATAATCTGGTGGTGTTCTAAAAGCAAATACCCGACCACTTCCCATTCTTTTGCGACTCTTAGGATAACTTGTTAAGGTACTTTCAAAATTACCAAATACAATATCAGCATTTTGCAAAAGAGGTTTTACCGATCTAAATAGCTCTTGTTTTCTTGGGTGTAATTTATTTTTCGGATAATTAGTACCTGGAATAATATCACCCACTGCTTTAATAGTGATTCTAGTATCAGGATTTATGGGAGATTTAATTGATGATAAAATAAATTCCGAAACTTCTGATAAATTAAGCTGATTATTAGTTGGTTTGATTGGGGAATTTTGTATAGTTTGTGGAGTAGGTATAGTTGCTGGTACTGACTGACTAAATTCTGCTACTGAGGTATTTGGCTGAGATATTTTTGGTAGTGGAAAAATATTTGAAATAATAGTATTTAGCCTGTAAGTTTGAGAATTAACAACTAAAGTCGATATGGGAACTAATGCTATACTAATCGCACTTGCTAAGAACCAAATAAGTTTGTTATTTTTATGTGAAGATTGCCTCTCAATATGATGGGGAGAAAATAATTTTGTGGTCGTGGTTAGATTGCTTTTTTTTCTAGTAGGTTGATTAAGATAAACAACAGAAGAATCTACTTCCTCTTTTAGCTGTGTCTGGATTATTTCCGAATTATGTAAAGTTGCTTTTTGAGGTAGGTAAGGTAGAGTCATTGTAGAAGATTCTTGGGAATAGTCTGTATTTTCTGGTTGCCACCAAATTGTCCCTACTCCCGCCGGATGGTATATTGTAGGTTGATGTAATTCAATTACTTCTGTCCACTCAGGAATTGTATGACCTAATCTTCGCCCATAAATATTGACAAAATCAATCGATGGTGCTTTGAGAGCTTTCATTCCTTGATGAATGACTTTAACACAAGTTTGCCGATCTGGTAATTCAGAGGCTTCTAGTAAAAGATGCAGATTGTTTTTCTGAATATTAGCCCTAGCTTTAACTCCTATATTGCTTAATTTTTGGTCGATTAGAAATGCGATGGCTGTGGGATCTCCTTGTTTTGCTAGTGTTAATACTTCTTCCTGACTCACTATGATTTTCCTCACACGGGATATTGGCTAAATTTAATAATATTACCGAAAAATTGGGTTTAAAGACTCGCTCTTCTAGGGCGACTTTTTAGTTGATTTTTTTCAAAACATTATGTTATCATATTATTAGTTCAAAAGTCATTTTATGAAAGCGAGATTTAAGTACCGTATATATCCAATATCGGGACAAAAACATCGATTAGCAAGGCTATTTGGTTGTGTCCGTGTTGTCTGGAATGATAGTCTAGCTTGCTGTCAGGAAAAATATAAATCAGGGCAGAGGAAACCCACTAATTCTGAACTACAAAAACAGTTTATGATGCCCCTACTAGATATTTCTTAAGTTTTGTAGTAGAAACTTCTGCCAACGTGTTGCCTAAAACTGATAATTCAGTAGGTATATATCTAGGAATTAAAACTTTTGCGACTTTGAGCGATGGTCGAAAAATTGATTAACCAAAACCACTCAAGAAACGAATTAAGAAGTACCGAAAATTAAGCAGGTTATTATCTGACAAAACTAGGGGGTCAAATCGTTACGAAAAATCTAGGCTAAGAATAGCTAAGTTCCATGCAAAATTGAAACATACTAGAGCAGATTTTCTACATAAATTATCCACTGAAATAATTCGTGAAAACCAAATAATTGTTTTAGAGGTATGACAATGTTTCTGGTATGGTAAAAAAAGTGGTGCGACCCCGCGACGACGACAGCTCGCTTGCGGTCAGACCCCGCGTCGCCGATAGCTCGCTTGCGGAACGCGCACTCCTGTGAGGGAATGCTGACCAACAGAGGGAACGCGCACCAAGAGATCGCAAACTATCTGGAGCCATATCAGATTTAGGTTGGAGACAATTTAGGACACTGTTAGATGGAATTGCTGAAAAATACGGTCGTGATTTTAGAATAATAAACAGGTGGGAAGCAACATCACATACATTGTTCATGTTGTTGATTCAAGGGTGGAAAGTTAGACCTTTCAGTAAGGGAGTGGGAATGTCTCAACTGTGGTACAAAACACGACCGTGATGAAAATGCAGCAATAAATATATTAGTCGCGGGCGGGCAGTCCCAGACAAAAAACGGACGTGGAGGCAAGCGTAAGACTACTGCCAAAGTAGCAGCAGCCTGTGAGACGTCAACCCATCGAAGAGCTAGGGCTCGGTAGGAATCTCCGTGCCTAACAGCCGGGGAGGATGTCAACTAGTTAGTGCCTGAATTATATAGGTATTGTATAGCAGATGAAAATTATGGAAAGCCGATTGTTGATAACTGGAGGTGCTGGGTTTATTGGTTCTAACTTTACCCATCACTGGTGTAAGACCTATCCTAATCACCGAGTAGTTGTGTTAGATGCTCTAACATACGCTGGTAACAAAGAAACTTTAGCTGATTTACAAAACAGGCCAAATTTTCGTTTTATCCAAGGAGATATTTGCGATCGCTCTTTAGTAGATAGCTTACTCCAGGAAGAGGATATAGATACAGTAGCCCACTTTGCCGCAGAATCTCATGTAGATAGGTCTATATTAGGACCAGCAGCCTTTGTCCAAACTAATGTTGTAGGTACTTTTACTCTATTAGAGGCATTCAGAAGTCATTATCGGACTCTTGCCCAAAATCCAAACCGTAGGTGTATATTTCTCCATGTATCAACTGATGAAGTATATGGTAGCTTAAGTCCTGAAGACCCTGCTTTTACAGAAACTACACCTTATGCTCCAAATAGTCCTTACTCTGCTTCTAAAGCAGGAAGTGACCATCTTGCTAGAGCATATTATCATACTTATGGTTTGCCAACTATTATTACTAATTGTTCTAATAACTACGGACCTTATCATTTTCCTGAAAAGTTAATTCCTCTGATGTGCATCAATATGTTATTAGGGAAACAATTACCAGTATATGGAGATGGGCAAAATATTCGAGATTGGTTATATGTAATAGATCATTGTCGGGCATTAGATACGGTAATTTGTAAAGGTCAACCAGGAGAAACTTATAATATTGGTGGAAATAATGAGGTAAAAAATATTGATTTAGTAACAATGTTGTGTCAAATTATGGATGAGTTGGCGAATGATTTACCTGTGCAACCTTGTGAAAAATTAATTACTTTTGTCAAGGATAGACCAGGCCACGATCGACGTTATGCTATTGATGCGACAAAGATTAAAACTGAGTTAGGTTGGCAACCTTCGGTAACTGTTGAAGAAGGGTTACGTCAAACTGTGGAATGGTTTTTGAATAACCGAGATTGGTGGGAGCCATTATTATCTGAAGAGTATCAGGCTTACTATAAACAAGTTTATGCAAATTATTAAAGAAGAAATAAGAGAAATAAGTAAAGATTGGCATTTAGTACCTAAACAAAATTATTTACTTATTCTAATTTTATGGGATATATTAGAAGACAAATAATTCAGTTTGTATAAATATGTAATTATAGCAGTTTTCATGTTTCATAGAATACAGAGATTTTAGCTTAAAGATAAAAAGCAAAAGGGAGAGGGGATAAATTTTTTAGTCTACCTTTGTGAAAATCGCTATAATTTTGTATACCTGCTTAGTAAGTAAGTAATAAGTAAGAATTCAGCTATTAGCTGTCAGCTATCAACAATGATATCCCAACCTTCAGTAGGGAGTTTAAATTAATATAGACTTTAAAGTCGGCTTTTGTAGTTAGGTTTAATTCTGACTTAATTCTGACTTAATTAATAAAGCTTTTAACTAGTTGAGCATAAATAAAGGTAAAATATCAAAGTATTATTATAACCTGAAAATGCTAACAATGTCTTATCCTCTTTAATTAAGAGGACTTAAATAGTACTGCTATATGTAGTGTATTTTTGGTGATTATTTCAGATTTTTCCATTACAATTAGTGCATTTGCGTAAGTCCTGATTATAGCAATGAGCGCTCACATATTTACATATTATGATCGTCTTTAAATGTAGTACAAATTTCTGCTACTATTACCAATACTTTCATTTATGCTACATTAGTAGCATTTTGTAATATGCAAACATACCAGCGCACGTTGCTATAAATAAAATTAATCAAAAATTAGATAACCAAAATAATTGCTATTTAGTCGTTGAATTATGCCGACCTACTGATCTAAAACTAAAAAATAGCTGATAGCTGATAGCTGATAGCTGACGACTAAATGCTTACAGTAATAACTTATTCCAATTTACTTTTTTTCTCTTGCGAAAAACTCCTCATACCCTATTCCCTATTCTATGAAACAAATTGCTTTGATAACAACAGTATTAATAACTTCAAGCTTAACAATTTATCCTATAGAGGTTTTATCCCAAAATGCTCCTAGCTATGTACCTGGATATTGGCAACCAGAAGCTCAAGCAGCAGATCCAAAAAAGCCAATTATACTCAAGATTTTAAATCAAACCGGAACAACTCTTAGCTATAACTTAGTACCTGAAGCAGAAAGACTTTTACCAGCAGGAAGAAGTACAAATGTTAGAGTTGACTTGTCAAGCATACCTGGTGGTTATAGCACAGTAAATATATACAATGAAAGTCTACTTACTTATGAATATAGTGCAGAGGATAATGTAGTTACTATTAGAGTTAAACCAGGTTCAGAAGCAACCGACCATAAATCAGTTTATATTTCTCCCACTGGCAGAATTTACTCTTTTTAACCACTAATTGGAGGCCAGGTCGTCACAAGAAAAACTATCACAGTGGTGAGCGCTAAAACTCCTTGAATTATATTTCCGACAACCGTGCCGACTACAATACCTATTCCAGCTTTTATAGATGTTTTAGCCCTCTGATCAAACTCCAAATCTTTCCGATATAAAAATTCTCCCACAACTGCTCCCAAAAAAGGTCCGATTAACATTCCTACTAAAGGTCCGCCAAAAGGTAAAGCTGGTAGGAGACCAAAAAATCCTAACCCAAAGCCTACTAAACAACCTATTTGCCCCCATTTACTAGCACCTGACTGTTTTGCTCCCCAATAAGTAGCCAGAAAATCTATCAAAATACCTAGCACCAAAACTAAGATAGCTATTCCCAGAGCAAAACCAATGCCACTAAAACCATTATTGACATCCTCCCGACGCTGCTCTCACGAGACAGCGCGGGATTCCCTAACAGTGATGCTAGGGACTTTCTGCTTCAATGCACCCGCCTGACGAGATTTACTCCCAGAAGGTCTTACAGTCGCTCCAC
>NZ_JAAHGT010000263.1 GCF_010672385.1 Okeania sp. SIO2F4 | reverse complement strand
TCCCTTTTAAGGGGAAAAAAGAAAAAATTTTTCCTGTTCGTCAATCCTATCCGTTTTCAAGGAGAGGTAATTATTAATTATTAATTATTAATTATTAATTGTTGAAAGTTTTTTTTGTCAAACCAACCCCTACAATAACTTGATTGAACTTGATTGAATTTATCGATCAATTATTGTCATCCTGACTGGAATACAACCATGATAATCAGAACAATTTCTCATTTTCCAACTACCACGATAACCTGATTCAACATAAAAACTATCAGGTTGATATTCACGGTTTATTGCATTACTACCAGGATAAGTAGGTCTACTACCTTTAAGAATATAACCATTTCTATTAGGAACCATATTCATTTGTTGTTCAGCGTAAACTCTCCTACCATTAGGTCCAGTTACATTCACAATCATAGTTCCAAAATTTCCATCCATTCTTAAACGACCTCTATGTAACCATCCGTTCACTTTCCACTGTAAATTCCATGTTCCGTTCATCCCTTCATTTATAACACCAGGACTTACACTGCGCTGGCGTATTGGTTCAGCAAAAGCAACTTTTGCAGGAATTATAGTTGCAAAAGATAAAGAAGTAGCAGTTAAAGCAACTAAACTGAAACGAACAAATTTATTGAGCTTAGTTTGAATATTCATCTAAAGTTCTCCAGAAATTAATTGGTTTATTTCTTTCTGTTTGATACTTCTAAGATGAGACAGTAAGTTCCGGATAAATATTTCTTAGGTTGGTAATTTTTACCTCATCCTTATGGTTAAGGTGATTTCAAATAAATAGATAAAACTATGTTTAGGGTAAATATGGTTAAATTAATGATCAGAGTCTACTTTGAAAAAGTATAAATATCTTTAAAAGAGGTTATTTAGTGTCTTATAGCTCAATCGATCAAATTCAAAAAGTTCTAGCTCAGAGCGTATTTAAGCATACATTAGAGAAAAAGAAAGCAGCAGGACGGGCTTTAGGTACAATTGTTGAGATTATAACTTATTATCTAATTCGTCAATGGAATCTTTCCTCTGATGTTACGATTGAGCTACGTCTTCCAGAATTTGGGCAAACTCAAATTACTCATAATGTTGAATTTGGAATTCATCCATGTATTTATTGTCAAGAATACGAAATAATCAATCCTAATATCTTGCCATTAACTTCTAAAAAGTTAGTCAAAAACTCTAAGGATATATCGGAACTTTTGCAAAACTTTGATTTGATTGATAATCAAATATTAAGTAGAGGATTGTTACAAAAAAATAGATGTTTAATTGGCAGAAATATTAATGAAAATAAACTAGCGTTATGCGATTTAAAATCTTATAGTGAGCAAGAAGTAATAGTAGAGATAGGAATATTAAAATTACATCCATTCGCCATATTTGAGTGTAAACGTGTAGGAATTGAGGAAGGAGCAAAAAAAAAGTCCAACAACTATAGAAAAAGCTAAACAAGGTGCTTATGTAGCAAAGCACGTTTCATCATTGCAAAAAATTCGTTCTGTTGATGGAAAAGTTTTTGGTGCATTAGCAAAACCAGATGGTAATTTTGAAATTAAACCTTATGAAAAAGCTCTAAATCAAATGATTTATAATGCACCTGTAACAGATTTAACTAACTTTATATTAACGATAGGTATTGCCAGTAATCATGGAAATTGGTTTACATCAGATAATCCAAATAAGGAACTTTTAGTATTAAAACATTCCTATGATTGGCTACTATTTTTGACTGATGAAGGATTAGCAAAATTTGTCAGGGAATTAATTTTAGAACCATTACCTGAATTTGAATCAGTTCAAAAAGCTTTTCTTTCTAGTTATGATTCTCCACGCTCATCAAAACGTATAAATCAGTTTACTAAAGTTCGTATATTGCGTGATGCACATATAGTTTTGGTTAACTATTTTAGTAAAAATATTCAACAAATTGAGTCAGAGTGGTTTAATATTTTATCTCCTCAAAATAAACCTATAATTACTTTGCAAAATCAATTACAAACATTAGCCCAAAAGGAATGGTATTTATGAATCTTACTTATATTGACTTTTTTAGTGGTGCAGGTGGTTGGGGTTGCGGATTACAAATGCTTGGATTTAAACATTTAGGTTCTTATGATATAAATGAATCAGCTTGTCGTACAGCTAAAGCTAATTTAGGTAATCAAATATCTTGCCTAGATTTAACTAAATTTAATCCAAATAAAGACCTATTTAATGCTGATTTAATTGTAGGTATTCCTCCCTGTCAAGGTTTTAGTAATGAGGGCTATAAAAAGGAAAAATACCCTAGAAATAGTTTAGTTTGGACGTTTTTTAATCTTGTAGAAAAATTATCTCCTCAAGTTTGGATATTTGAAAATGTGCCTGGTTTTAAGCGACTATATAATGGTGTTTATTATCAAGCTCTTGAGCATCGTCTTAATTCAATGTCTTATTACTGGAATTCATTTTTAATTGATGCTAGTCATTACGGAGTTCCACAAAAACGTCAAAGATTTTTTGTTATAGGAGCGAAAGAATTTAAACCAGGAAAACCACAGACAACTCATTCAGAATTTGGTGAAGTTTTAGGTACAGAAAAAGCAATTACTATTTGGGAAGCAATATCCGATTTACCTCAAGTAGGGATTGGGGAAAAAGTAGGGATTTTTGATTATGATAAATTGCCTGAATGTGCATATCAAGTTTGGGCAAGAGAAGGGAGCAAAAATGTAGAAAATCACACAACTCAAAATCATAGTCAAAGAATTTTAGAAAAAATTAGGTCTGTTCCTATGGGAGAATGAATGAAGGTTTTTATAGATAAATATCAAGAAAATAAAGTTGCTTATTGTGGAGGATATAGAAGGGCAAAAAAAGATATTCCTTCTTATACTGCTTATTGGACAAGAGGAATGACTTCTATTCATCCTGAAGAACATAGATTTTTATCTCCTAGAGAATGCGCTCGTATTCAATCTTTTCCCGATCGCTTTATTTTTAAGGGTAAGACAATTGAAAATTACACGCAAATTTGTAATGCTGTACCACCACTTCTTGCAAAAGCATTTGGTTGTTACATAATTAAGGTTTTAACAGGTGAAGAAATTAATCCTATTCCTTGGGATATTTGGAGTAGTAAGAATTCTCAAGTTTTCAGAGGGAAAGTTGATAGCAAATGTGAGGATAATAATTTTCTTATTCAGTTAGAGTTACGGTTTTAAATTAGATGTCTCTAGAAAAGATGGAATAGGTATGGAGGGAGAATTCGTCGATCATATTTTTTCGGAAAATTAGTAAGAATTATCAAATTTTTAGAGGGAAAGTTGATAGCAAATGTGAGGATAATAATTTTCCTATTCAGTTAGAGTTACTGTTTTCAATTAGATGTCTCTAGAAAAGAGGGAATAGGTATGGAGGGAGAATTCGTCGATCATATTTTTTCGGAAAATTAGTAAGAATTATCAAGTTTTCTTCTGAAATTTTGATAGTAAAAGTGATGAATCCTCAAATTTTTCTTCTGTTGCGTCAAGAGCAAGAGTCGAGACATTTTTTGAAGCACCCAGGCGTGGGGATGGGTAGTGAATTTTCTCTTTGATTGCGTCAAGAGCAATTGCCGCTACATTTTGTGAAGCACCCCCGGCGTGGTGATGGGTAGTCAAATTTTTCTTTGATTGCGTCAAGAGCAATAGTCGAGACATTTTTTGAAGCACCCAGGCCGTGGGGATGGGTAGTGAATTTTCTCTTTTGTTGCCTCAAGAGCAATAGTCGAGACATTTTTTGAAGCACCCAGGGCGCGGTGATGGGTAGTGAATTTTCTCTTTTGTTGCCTCAAGAGCAATAGTCGAGACATTTTTTGAAGCACCCAGGCGCGGTGATGGGTAGTCAAATTTCTCTTTTATTACCTCAAGAGCAACAGTCGTTGCATTTTGTGAAGCACTCGGCGCGGTGATAAATCCTCAAATTTTTCTTCTGTTGCGTATAGAGCAAGAGTCGAGACATTTTTTGAAGCACCCAGGCGCGGTGATGGGTAGTCAAATTTCTCTTTTATTACCTCAAGAACAACAGTCTTTGCATTTTTTTAAGCACCCAAGCGCGGTGATGGGTAGTCAAATTTCTCTTTTATTACCTCAAGAGCAACAGTCGTTGCATTTTGTGAAGCACTCGGCGCGGTGATGGATAGTCAAATTTCTCTTTTATTACCTCAAGAGCAACAGTCGTTGCATTTTCTGAAGCACTCCGGCGCGGGGATGGGTAGTCAAATTTCTCTTTTATTACCTCAAGAACAACAGTCGTTGCATTTTGTGAAGCACTTGGCGCGGTGATGGATAGTCAAATTTCTCTTTTATTACCTCAAGAGCAACAGTCGTTGCATTTTCTGAAGCACCTCGGCGCGGGGATGGGTAGTCAAATTTTTCTTTTGTTGCGTATAAAGCAATAGTCGTTGCATTTTCTGAAGCACTCCGGCGCGGAGATGGGTAGTCAAATTTTTCTTTTGTTGCGTATAAAGCAATAGTCGTTGCATTTTCTGAAGCACCTCGGCGCGGGGATGGGTAGTCAAATTTTCTCTTTTATTACCTCAAGAGCAATAGTTGTTGCATTTTCTGAAGCACCTCGGCGCGGGGATGGGTAGTCAAATTTCTCTTTTATTACCTCAAGAACAACAGTCGTTGCATTTTGTGAAGCACTTGGCGCGGTGATGGATAGTCAAATTTCTCTTTTATTACCTCAAGAGCAACAGTCGTTGCATTTTCTGAAGCACCCCCGGCGTGGGGATGGGTAGTCAAATTTTTCTACTCGACTGACACACCTTAAATAGTAAATTAGAAAAAAATCCTCAAATCTTGCCATAACGAGAATTATAGGAAAAAATCTAACGCACAGTTTGAGCTGTCTCAGTCTAGTAGTAGAAGTTAAGTGCTTACTTCATTAATTAAAAAGCTGAAAGCTGAAAGCTGACTGCTAATAGCTGAATGCTTACAACAAATTAGGACACTTCAAATTTACCATTCCCACTCGGACATGAGAACCATCTTTAAGGATAGCTTCTAAGGAAATTTTTATCTCTGGCGCAAATTCAATTACTTCTATTTCTCCCCAGAAACCACAATATTTAGCTTCTGGAAATTCTGGATGAATTTCTCCTACATCTGGACGATGTAAATTAGCAGGAACCTCTCGGATTACTTTACCTCCAGAAATAAATTCTACTGAAACTGGAGGAGATTTTTTTCCAACTACCCATCCCCCAATAGAAATAGAACTAATATCTTTCTTTATTCCTGGTAATGGTACATCTATAGAACAACCGACTATTTCTGAATCTTTTTCATACATAGAAACAGCAACTTCTACATTTGTTTGAATCCTTAAACTAAAGTCTTCTTGTTGTCGAGTTAAATGAGGATTATAACAAGGGTCTTCGTCTATTAAATGTTTCCACCTTTGCTTCATATCTTTAATTTCTTTTTGGAAACGGAGTTGTTTTTGTCCGGTATTTTCTACTCCCCGACTTTTTGATTCATGGTGATATAAAACAGCATGAGGTAGATAAATATTTTGATAACCTTTGTGCAGCATTTTTAAACATAAGTCTACGTCATTAAATGCTACTGCTAACTCTTCATCAAATCCTCCAATTTGTTCAAATACTTCTCGCCGACACATTAAACAAGCGGCAGTTACGGCAGAATAATTATTGATAGAAATAATTTGACCTTTATACCCAGCATTAGTAGGAGAAAAACCTCGGTGACTATGGTCTGCAACGCTCCGCATTCCTAATACAACTCCGGCGTGTTGAATTGTATTATCTGGATATAATAATAATGCTCCGACAGCTCCTATTTTTTCTCTTTGCGCTTGTTCGACCATTGCTTCTAACCAGTCGGCGGTTTTTACTTCTGTATCATTATTTAAGAATAGTAAATAATCACCTTCTGCTTTTTCTACGGCAAAATTATTGAGTTTGGAAAAGTTGAAAGGAATATTCAGTTCGTAAGATTTGAAACGTTCTGGTTGTTTCTTTTTCCACTCTTCAATAATGGATAATGTTTCTGGTTCGTCGCTGCCATTATCAATTACTATTACTTCATAATTTGGATAGGTGGTTTTAGTAAAGATTGACTCTAGACATCTATCTAAAATATTTCCTAAATTTCTGGTGGGAATGATAATACTGACTAATTTTTTATCGGAAATTTGATAACGAACTTGATAAAAACCTGGATGGTTAGGTACGCTATAAATTTTTCCGATTTCTCCTCTTCTTGCTAATGCTTGGGTTAATGCTTTTTTTGCTGTTTCTTCTGAGATTGTTTGATTTATTTCTAGTGGATTTTCAGAGATTCGGTTGTGATAAAGTACCTTGGGAATGTGGAATATTTTTTGACTTACTTCGGTTAAGCGAAGAATTAGATCGTATTCATAACTACTTTCATATCCGACTCGAAAACCGTTCAATTTTTCCAATAATTCTCGGCGATATATACACAAATGACCTGTATACATTCGGGATAAAAATGAATCGGGGCACCAATCTGGTTTAAAATATGGTTGGGTTAATTTTCCTTGACTTGTCAATTTATCTTCGTCTGAATAAATCATATCTGCATCTGGATGTTTATTCAGAAATAATGCCATTTGATAGAGAGCGTCTGGGGTTAATAGATCGTCAGGATTTAATAGAGTAATAAAGTCTCCTGTTGCTAATGCTAAGGCAGAGTTTAAGTCTGTGGCAATATCTTGATTTTCACGTTTTAAGACTAATTTGATTCTGTTTTCTGGTTCTATATTTTGGGGGAGTTTGTCAGCAATATAGTGAAGTTCCCAGTTAGGATAAATTTGATTTATTACTGATTCAATTGTCTCTTGAATGTCTGGGGATGCTTTTTTTTCTGGCAGGATAATACTAATTAATGGTTGGTATCGGAAAGTCTCTAAGTTTTCCGACATTTTGTTTAGTTTGTCTGAGTTAGGTAAGTTTTCTTTGAGCCATAATTGATAGGAATCTTTTTTTTCAATCGTTGGAGAAGGTAATTGAGAAATAGGAAAGTTTACCTCTTCCCTATTTCTTATTTCTTGTTCCTTTTTTTCAACTATGGGAGAAGTTGATGACTTAAGAGTAACAGTTTTCTGTTCCCTGTTCCCTGTTCCCTGTTCCCTAAAATGATTTTTTTTAGGTAATATCTTTTGTAGTTGCTCTTGAATTTCTGTATCGTCTGGATTAATTTGTAAACCTAACTGATAAAAGGCGATCGCTCCATGAGTTTTCCCTTTTTTTACTAATGTATTTCCTAGTTGTAAATAAAGTTTGTGGTCTTCTGGCTTAACCTCTAGGGCTTTGTGATAAAGTTGTTCATTATCGGGATTATTTTCTATGGCTTTCTTATACCATTTAATTGATTCTTCTAAATCTAATTCAGCGCGTTTTTTCAGAGCATCTCCCAATTTTTGATAAGCTTCTGGTAAATCTGCTTTTAATTCTATTGCTCGACTATAGGGGTCTATTGCTTCTTGCCAATTTCCTATTTCCCAAAGAGTATTTCCTAAGTTAATATAAGACCAAGTAAAGTCGGGATTTAATTCTATTGCTTTGCGGTAAGCTGTCACAGCTTCTTCCCATTTCTCTAGTTTTAATAGACAGTCACCTAAATTATTATGAGACCAAGAAAAGTTGGGATTTAATTCTATTGCTTTCCGGTAAGCTGTCACAGCTTCTTCCCATTTTTCTAATTTCTTGAGAGCTTCTCCTAAACTATTGTGGTACCAAGAATTATCTGATTTTATTTCACTTGCTTTTTGATAGACTTTGGCAGCTTCTTCCCATTTTTCTTGTTGCGAGAAAATTTCCCCTAATTTTCCATAAGGTATATCGAATTCTGGAGAATTTTCTGTTGCTTGACTATAAGCTTTGACTGCCTCTTCTACTTTTCCTTGTTCTTGGAAAACTTCCCCATATCTGTAGTAAATTTCTCCAACTTTTTGCTTAAATTCTGTATTATTTGGTTCCAGTTGTTGAGCCTTTTGATAATTCTGTAAAGCCAGATATAACTGCCCCTGCTTTAATAAACCATCTCCTAATTTTTCATAAGCTTCTAAATTCTTGGGATTAGCAGATATTACTCTTTGATAACAAACAACTGCTTCTCCCCACTGCCCGTTTTGAATTAATATTTCTCCTAATTTATAACTAGCTTCTACTAACTGAGGCTTTAACTTAATTGCTTCTTCATAACAAGCGATCGCCTGTTCTAATTGACCATTTTCATTCAGATTATTTCCTGTAAATAAAAATTCTTCGGCGGTCGCTTTTCCCGGTTCTAATCTTAATGCTTGATATAAATATTCTGCTGCGTCTGTTGACCGATCAACCTGAGTATAAATTTTCGCTAAATTTCTATATACTCCGGCAAAGTCTGGCTTAATTGCGATTGCTCTTCGATAAGACTGTATAGCTTTTTCCCACTGTTTTTGTTGAGCAAATATTGTTCCTATATTTGCATATACTTCCCCAAAATCAGGCTTAATTTCTAATGCTTTTTTGTACCAATCTAATGCTTCTGATAATTTACCCAAAGCTTGTAAAGAATTGCCGATTATTTTATAAGCTTTGGGTTCTGGTTTAATTGAAATAATTTTCTGACTTACAGCAATTGCTTGTTCCCATTTTTTCTGGTTAACGTAAGTCTCTGCCACTACTATATAAGTTTCTATATCTTCAATATTAATCGTCGGCAAAGTTTGTTGGGGAGACATATTATTTATCTGTTCAGAAGCTACCAGAGTATCATTACCATTTACCCGATTATTCTTTAAACTGCCTACCAAAGTATCTCCCGGATTTAACTCTTGACTAGAAATTAAACTGTATTGACTAACTGATGAAATATCATCTGAATTCTCTATTTTTGTATTCGCTGCTTTTAATTCTATTGCCTTCCGAAAACAAACTGTCGCTTCCTCCAACTTTCCTCCCTGTTTTAAAGCTTCCCCTAAATTTTGATAAGCTTCTGATGAATTATTATCTAACTTAATTGCCATGCGATAACAAGATATTGCCTCATTTAAACTCTCTTGTTTTTCGAGATTTTTTCCTAAATTAATAAACTCGTCAGGGGTAGCTTTTTCTGGTTCTATAGACAATGCCTTATACTGACAATATGTAGCAGATTTTTGGTTGCCCAAACCTAGCCATATTTTTGTCATATTCCGATAAGCTCCTGCAAAATCTGGTTTGAGACTTACAGCTTTTTGATAATAGGATACTGCCTCTTGCCATTTTTGCTGCATACCGTATAAACTACCCAGATTAGCATATACTTCCGGCCAATCTGATTTAATTTCTAACGCCTTTTTGTACCAATTTTCTGCCTCTGCTAATTTTCCTTGTACTTGCCAAGCATTCCCTAAAGTTTTGTAGGCAGGAAAATAATTTTCTTCTATTTTTATCGCTAATTCGCAGGAGGCGATCGCTTCGTCAAATTTCTTTTCTGTTAAATAAGCTTCTGCTTTTTTATGGAAATTTTCTGCTGCACTTTCAGGAGGGTTTGTTAATGCCATTTTCTATTTTTTTTGAGCTACTATTAATTAAGTTGATTTACGGTTTTACTGTCTAATTTTAGAAAGGATAGGGAAAATAAAGAAGGAGTATAGCGCTAGGTGCAAGACAAAAGTCAGTCATGCAAAAGTCAAAAATAATCTATGAATGAATTTGGTAATTTAGAAATATCCTAACCTTTGCTTAGATTGCTATAAAGCCAAACTTTTACTTATTTTTTCTGACAATATTTGCTGAATTTCTCATGCTCTTGTTTTTTCTGTTCCAGAAACAAACTAGAAGGAGTCAAGCCAAATTTTTATTGACTTTTTTCTGACAATATTTGCTGAATTTCTCATGCTCTTGTTTTTTCTGTTCCAGAAACAAACTAGAAGGAGTCAAGCCAAATTTTTATTGACTTTTTTCTGACAATATTTGCTGAATTTCTCATGCTCTTGTTTTTTCTGTTCCAGAAACAAACTAGAAGGAGTCAAGCCAAATTTTTATTGACTTTTTTCTGACAATATTTGCTGAATTTCTCATGCTCTTGTTTTTTCTGTTCCAGGAACAAACTAGAAGGAGTCAATCAAATCTTGACTTACTTTTTTCTGACAATATTTGCTGAATTTCTCATGCTCTTGTTTTTTCTGTTCCAGGAACAAACGAGTCAAGAGTCAAGCCCAACTTTTATTGACTTTTTCTGACAAGATTTTGTGAGTTTCTCATGCTCTTGTTTTTATTTCCCAGGAACAAACGAGTCAAGAGTCAAGCCCAACTTTTATTGACTTTTTCTGACAAGATTTTGGGAATTTCTCATGCTCTTGTTTTTTCTGTTCCAGGAATAAACTAGAAGGAGTCAATCAAATCTTGACTTAACTTTTTCTGACAATATTTGCTGAATTTCTCATGCTCTTGTTTTTTCTGTTCCAGGAACAAACGAGAAGGAGTCAATCAAATCTTGACTTACTTTTTTCTGACAATATTTGCTGAATTTCTCATGCTCTTGTTTTTTCTGTTCCAGGAACAAACCAGTAAAGAGTCAAGCCAAATTTTTATTGACTTTTTCTGACAAGATTTTGTGAGTTTCTCATGCTCTTGTTTTTCTCTCCTTGGAATAAACCAGTCAAGAGTCAAGATTTGGCTTGACTTAACTTTTTCTGACAATATTTGCTGAATTTCTCATGCTCTTGTTTTTTCTATTCCAGGAATAAACCAGAAGGAGTCAAGCCAAACTTTTATTAACTTTTTCTGACAATATTTGCTGAATTTCTCATGCTCTTGTTTTTTCTGTTCCAGGAACAAACGAGTCAAGAGTCAAGCCCAACTTTTATTGACTTTTTCTGACAAGATTTTGGGAATTTCTTAT
>NZ_JAAHGT010000262.1 GCF_010672385.1 Okeania sp. SIO2F4 | reverse complement strand
GGGCGAATGGCCATTCGCCCCTACGACTACTAACTACTAGATTGATAGTGAGGTTGTTTAACCGGATTTGATATTATTTGTGATTTTTCGAGATATTTATTAGACATAGGCGTGAAAATTAAAAATCAAATCAATTCTCATCCATAAATTATCTATTCTTTCTTCCTGTTCCCTGTTCCCAGTTAAGTGTTCCCTGTTCCCTCTTTTCTGTTCCCTGTTCCCTCTTTTCTGGAGATATTTATTGATGAAACAACATAGTAATTAAAGGTAAAAAATTCAACAATATCCAACTCCAAAACCAGTAATTATTTTGCTGCATAGAAAAATCTGGTTCTGCTAATAGGGAATCAATTCTTTCTGTTAAACGGTTAGGGGGAGTAGTACAACTAAATGCTGCATAAAAGTTATTTGGTTCAGTGAAGCGATCGCTCACCATTAACAACAAAGTCTCCGCCAACAATAACCCATCCACTTGTTTTTTTGCCCACTGGTCGGCACGAATTTCTCGCAGAGTCAAAAGTTCATGCCACAAAACTTTAGTATTTGGTAAAAAAGGAACTATTTTTCCCAACCAACCTAACCAGAAAAACCAAAAAGTATCTCGATAATAATAGTGACCTTGTTCGTGATTTAAAACTGCATAAAGTTGCTCGGAATTTAATCTTTCTACAAGTCCTTTACTAACAACTAACTTAGAATTCCAAAAGCCTATTTGAGCACTAAATAAAATTGGATTATCAAGTAAAAACACTGATTTACCTTTAATATTTATTTGAGGATAATCATTAACCTTTTGCACAGACCGCCAACCTTGATAGCCTAAAACTAAACCCAAAATAGCCGTCCATCCGCAAAAACCCCAGGCCAATACATAACTAACCCATCCAGTTGAGAATCCCAGCATTTCTCCTTCAGGCCCCATACAAATCACTGCAATGGCCGTTGCAATGAGAAGTAGGGGCGGAGAAATAAATAATAGTAAACAGCGCTGCCAACGGACTAACCAATGAGGAGAAATAAAAAAATCCACACATCTCAGACCATAAGCTAAACCTAGAGCCAAAAATATAATAATTAAGTGCATTATTTTTCCTCCTCCCTAGCTTTGCGTATAGCTTTTAGCTTCTGGGCAATCGCTTCTATTTGTTCTATACTAGCAGAATCCAAACTATCGGCAAAAGCGGCCACTACATCAGGATTTCCTACTTCCAGAAATTGATTTAATTGTTTGTGTGCTCTCAATATTTTGTCTTCTCGCCGAGAAATCAAAGGTCGCCAGACAAAGGCACGCTCACTTTCATCACAGACTAACCAACCTTTTTGAGTGAGGCGACGTAGAACAGTTGTTACTGAAGTATAAGCTAACTCTCGGTCGGGGTCAGCCAGAATAAGTTCATGTACCTGTTTGACTGTGGCACAACCTAAATCCCAAACAATATTCAAAATTTCTGTTTCCAGAGGGCCAAGGGACATTTGTTGTGGACGGTAATTTGGTAGAGGACTCATAATTTTTGATTTTTCGATTTTTGCTCGGCCTAGTTCAAAATTCCCTGTTCTTCTAGTAAATTATTTAAGTATGACAGTCTGTCTTATTACTGTATAATTATTTCTAGATACAGAATAATCAAAAAAAACAGGAGTTAAAGATGCGTTTTATCTCTTCACTTTCCAAGTCTATAGCAATACTAGCTTCCGTAGTTATGCTAGTTATAGGTAGCCTAGTATTCTCTAATCCAGCACAAGCAGCGAACTATGAAGTAACAATGGGTGCTGGTGGGCTACAATTTAGTCCCAAACAAGTGACTGTTAAACCTGGTGATACAGTTACATTTAAAAATGGTATGCTTGCCCCTCATAATGTAATGTTCAATCCTGGTAATTCCCCAGATGGATCTTTAGCCAAATCACTTTCCCACGACAAGTTAGCATATAAAGCTGGAGAAAGCTTTGATGTAAATATTCCAGCAGATGCTAAGTCTGGTGATTATGAGTTCTTCTGTACTCCTCACCGTGGTGCAGGTATGGTTGGCCATCTAATTGTAAAATAATAGCAGAACTGAGATATTAGAATTTTAAAAAGGTTAAGTTGAGATTGGTTCATTGCTATTAAGTAGGTAGGTGGGAAAATTTACAAGTACGTCATTGCGAGCGGAACGGAGTGTAGAGAAGCAATCTCAAGGCTTTCAGTAACTTTATATTTCGTTGCACAGTTAGATTTATTCGTGCCTGCTTACTTAGCAATGACAAAAATATCTCTATCTGAGCCTAATCACAAATAGTTATTTGCAAAAAAACTGTAGGGACGTTCCATGGCACGTCCTTAGAATATCTTCAGAAAAGACAGATATAATTTTTGGAGATATTTCATAGTTAAGGGAAATTGTCAAACCCTTAACTAAATTAAGGTTGAAATTGATGACTATTAAATATTCCTCTCTCTAAAAGTTAAGTATTTTAGGGGGAGGATAATTATTTTTATCATTAATAAGTAACTTTAAAATATTAGTACAAATAAAGAATGTAGCATTAAAAACTTTTTGATAATGATTAATTGAATTTTTATGTTTGACAAGCTGTCGTTTGACGTAATGCCTGACTTAATTCAGAATAGGGAACGCAGATTTAACAATAATCTGTATTTGTGTTGAGAGAGGAGAACAAATGAAAAAATTACTATCAATTGTGCTATTGGCCATAGCGTTTGTTGTTGTTGCGGTACAACCTCCAGCTTTAGCTGCCGATGTAGCTCATGGAAAGCAAGTATTCGTAGGTAACTGTGCAGCTTGCCATATTGGAGGTAAGAATAGCATTAACCCAACAAAGACTCTAAGTAAAGCAGATTTAGAAAAATATGGTATGTATAGTGCAGAGAAAATTGCCTATCAGGTAACAAATGGTAAGAATGCGATGCCAAATTTCAAAAGGCTTGGAGAAACTTCCATTGAAGATGTTACAGCTTATGTTCTAGCTCAAGCTGAAGCAGGCTGGTAATAATTAATATCAAATTAGGATAAAGATAGGAGAGAAAAGTTTCCAACTTTACAAATGAAACCTTTCTCATCTTGATAATATATTCCTTGATAGTTGGGGTGAAAATTAGAGCTAGAGAAAATATGAAATCTAAGCTCTATATATTCGCCCCAATATTAGTATTTGAAGTAAATATATACGGTGACAAATGAATAGCTTTTATCGATTTCTATTCAGCATTGGTATAGTTGTTACAGTCTTATTTTTGTCATTCTCTCCACCGATGAAAATTGCAACTGCTAACTCAGACATCGGAAGTGCTAAAAAATTCTTCACAGTAGGTATAGCTAATACTGAAAATAAAAACTATGAGCAAGCAGTTGGAAATTTTACCAAAGCAATAGAACTTAATTCTAACTTTGCAAGTGCTTATAGTAATAGATGTTTAGTTTATCTTCAATGGGGAAAATATGAGCAAGCGATCGCTGACTGCACCGAAGCAATAAAAATTAATCCAGAAAATATAGAAGCAAATCTCAACCTAGGTTTAGCTTACTACGAAATCGGTAATTACCAACAAGCAATTGTAGAATATACTCAAGTGCTTAACCAAAACCATAATGATTTTCGTGCTTTATATAACCGAGGATTAGCTAATTTTGAACTCAATAATTATCAGGAAGCAATAGCAGACTATAACCTAATTTTAGCAAATACTCAGCAAGATGCTAATTTTAATCAAGCAGATATTTATAATGAAAGGGGTCTTGCATATTTAATGTCAAAAAATATGCACAAAGCAAAGGCAGATTTTAGTTATGCTATTTATATGGATGCTGGTAACTCTAGAGCTTATTATAACCGAGGTTGTGTTTGTAGCAAGATGGGAAATATTAAAGCAGCAATAGCAGACTTTAGTAAAACTCTAAAACTTAATCCCCATGAAGCTCAAGCATATTTAAACCGAGGGTTATTGCGCCAAGAGTCCGGACTTTATCAAACAGCAATTCAAGATTTGCAAGCTGCTGCAAAGTGTTTTTGCGATCGAGGTAATATGTCCGCTTATCATCATACTCAAGCATTGATTAATGGATTACAAAAATGGCTGTTATCATCTAATCAAACTGCCATTGGTTAAAAAGCTAAAGTCTTTGTTTGTAGTTGCGCTTTAGCGCCCCAAAACATCTATCAGTATCAAAAAGCATAGAAACCGGGTCTGTATTAGGAAGTCAAAAATCAAAAGTCAAAAGTAATATCTGACTGAGTTTTTGGTATCTGTCAATAATTTGCAATTTCGTAGGGGGTTTAGTCTCCAAACCCATCCTTTAACCCACATTCTGCAATAAAAAATGATATCATGTCCGCTGGTATCGTTTGTGTAAAAGTTGGGGAAATATTTACCTTATGTCAGGTTTTTCCTTTGCTTCTTCCTTCTTCCTTCTTCCTTACCTTCTCTATACAATACCAGAACCAGAGGACTTTGCCGGGTATTGCGGACAGGCACAAGAAACCTGTTCTGCTATTTACTATACTCTGGATGCTTGCATCAATCCAACTTTGAAGACTATTCTCAAAGTCGCAGAATATTTAGTAGCCGGAATCGAACTATTTCACGATTGGAATGTAGATATGAATTCTCCAGAATATATAGAAACAATTGCCAAACATCCATTTGCCGTAAGAGAAATGGCTAAACAAAATGAAGATTTACAAAGGTTAAAAGATGCCAAAACTTTAGAACCAAAACTTCTTGAATGGCTTCGTACCACTTCTCATAATAATGGTAAAAGTCTAATAGACCTGTCTTAAAAACCAGACAGACGCCCCATGAAAAACACACATTCCCCTTCAAAAAACGAGATTCCCGCACTCCCAGAAAAACAAATCCAATGGTTTCGTCGCCAACTTCAAACATGGTCTATTGCCAACTTCCGCGACTTCCCCTGGCGACGTACTACTGACCCCTACGCCATTTTCATCGCCGAACTTCTCTTGCAAAAAACCGATGCGACTACTGCTGAAAAAATTTACGAAACCTTTCTCGCTCAATACTTTTCTCCAGAAGCGATCGCTACCACAAACATCGAAGAAATAGCCCAACAGCTAGCTCCCCTGGGCTTGCACTTTCGAGCCAAAAGACTTCACCAGGCAGCTCAAATTATCCTCGAAAAGTATGGAGGAAAAATCCCCGCCACCGAAACCGAACTGTTAGAACTACCGGGAGTAGGCAAATATACAGCACGTTCAATCTGCACCAACGCCTTCAAACAACCCTTAGCAGTCCTGGATACTAATATTGCCAGAATAATTGAGCGCTTCTTCGGCATCAAAGGAAACCGGGTAAAATCTCGCTGCAAGGTACTTTGGGGAATCGCAGAAATTATCGCCCCCAAGACAAACGTCGATATCTGGAATCTAACCTTAATAGACTTCGGATCTGCCAGTTGCACCGCCTCTCGTCCTCGCTGTCAAAACTGCCCGTTGGAAGAGCAATGCAGCTATTCCAAAATAAACTATTCTGACTCCTAACTCCTGTACCTCAGTAATCCGACAGTTCCCCCTACTATATATGAAAATTGCTATAAATAAAAAAGTTGAGTAATATAATTATTACCCAACCCAAAAGGAGATGAACTGATATGCAAACAAAACAATTTTTTACAGATGCAATACAATGATGCTGTTTTAGTTTCAACAGCGATCGCTACAAAAATTAGCAACAAGATTTCCAATTCTGAGATTTAGAGAAATCTTTGATAGTAAAATTTTTTCTTACCGTTGCTTGTTTGGTGCTACAAAACTTTCGCCATCTAAGCAGTTACTAATACAGGACTTTCTTCACCAATAAAGATGGGGCGTAGTGTTTCCAACCACTGTGTAATTCTCTCTTCAGTTAGATCGCTTTGATTAACTTCATCAAGTGGTAATCCTACAAATTTACCATCACGCACGGCGGTAGAATGCTCAAAAGTGTAACCTTCAGTAGGAAACTCTCCTACTATAGTTGCACCAAGCTTCTCGAATTGGTCGCACATGAGTTGCAATGCGCCAGCAAAGTGCTTTCCATGACCAACTTGATCTGCTGCACCAAACAAAGCAATAGTCTTTCCAGTAAAATCAGGCTTTTCGATATCCATGTCAAAAAGTGGTTCGCGCCAAGCATTCTGCACTTCCCCAGCTCCCCAGGTCGAACAACCCAATAATAAATAATCGTATTCAAGAAGTTGACTAAATTCGTCGTAATCTTCTTCCATATCTATGATATCACAAAGTTCTTCGCCTAATTTTTCGTGGATTGTTTCAGCGATTTCTGCTGTTACGCCAGATGTGCTACCGTAAAAGATGCCAATTTTTGCCATTATCGACACTCCTGATTAGTGTTACGTCTAAATGAAAGTTGATTGAATCTACTGGGGAAAGCAAATCGCACTAGACCCACCAAGATGTTTGAGGGTATCTCGTTGATTTTTACAAGTTATATCAAATCCGGTAGTATTGGTACAATTCAATATTGTAAGGGTTTAGTGACCAAACCCCTTTTTGCCTCTTTATAGAATCTCCCAACTCTAAAGTAAGTGGATTTGATATTAATTGCAGAATTGTCTAACGTACTCAATGCTATCACATCTTGAGTTAGCCTACTTCAGGTGCGAGACTTAAGATTTCTCTATGGGTTAGTCTAGCTTGAAGCTAAATAAGAAGTAATTTCAATAAGTTGTCGATTGTATCCCCAAGCCAAATCAAATAACAAAGGTCAATAGAGACAAGTGCTTCAGATGACCTTGGAATAGATATGGCTTTTTGTATCAACCCTATCTATATTTTGAATATATCGGGTAAATTAATTGAAATCTGTATCAATTGTACTTGATAATTCTTTTAGTTTAGTTTATACTTTTGAAGTAAATACACTACATATTTTTGAGTCCTAAAGATTATATAGTATTTTTATTTAAACTATTACTAATTAATAAGACTTCTCAATAAATTTAGTTTGGATTGAAAAAGTATTCGTGTGGGTGCGATCGCTCCAGAATTTTTTTGCTAAATCATCTTTGAATTATTGATTAAACAAACTCAATTTGATTTGATATTACTTAATATAATTTCATATGTTGTCGCAATAAAAAATCAGTTTGATTAGGTAAATACTACTATTGCTGATGATAATTTCAAAAGTTAGAATCGTACTGTACCAAAAAATGTAAAGAAACCCGGTTTATAGGAGAAATTCTTGGTTTTAACAGTATAAATCTAGGAAAAAACAGGGTTTCTAGGTTCGCGTGTGGGTATTCCTAACTAGATTATCAAAAAAATTATGAGTAGAGTCCAACAAATTACTGCTATTATACAGCAGCGTCAACCTCTAGCAAACAAAATTGAAAGTGTTAAGAAAAATCTAGAATTGCTTTCTTCAGCACTTAATAAACTTGAAAATTATCGGGATGAGTTAGTTGATAAAGTAGACGATCCAAAAGTAATTGGACAACTTAAGGAAATTAATACATCTCCCATTCAACGTAATATTTCTAGCGAGTTAGATACTCTTTACAAACTCAAAACTCGTTTCTCTCGTGATACTCTCAATATCGGCGTAGTTGGACGAGCGCGACAAGGTAAAAGTAGGCTATTACAAAGTTTAACTGGACTAACAGCAGCAGAAATTCCCGATGGCAGTGGCCAGCATTGCACGGGAGTCCGCAGTACAATTCATCATAATCCAGCATTTGAAACCTCTGGTGAAGTTTGGTTTTATAACGAGCGTTCGTTTTTAGATGAGGTGATAATGCCTTATTACGATCAGTTAAAATTAGGGGCAAAACCAATTACCCTAGAAGAATTTGCCAGCAAACCTTTACCAGAGTTACCAGCAAATCAAAATGGTGCAGAAGTTGGAGCTAAATATGAACATTTACGAGGATCTCATATCAATATTGACAAATATCGCCACTTGTTGCGGGAGTCTTCACCACGTCGAATTACTAAAGAAGAAATTCGGGAGTATGTAGCTCAAGATAATCTTGCTGGAGAACGCATCTATTACAATTACTTAGCAGTTCAAGAAGTGAAGATTGTTTGTAATTTTCCTAATTCTGAGGTTGGGCAAATAGCTTTAGTCGATCTTCCAGGGTTAGGAGATACAGGTATTGGGGATGAGGAAAGACTACTAAAAACACTGGGTCAAGATATAGACTTAGTTTTGTTTGTCCGAATGCCTAAATCTAGTGGTGACTTCCTTGGAGATGTGGATGTAATTCTTTATGATATTGCTCGTTCTGCTTTAGTTGATCTACCCTTGGAAAAATGGTCTTTCATGGTTTTCAACGCAACAGATAGCAATTCAGTGTTAGGTGATAACTCTAATTTGTGTAAACAATTAGCAGCAGACCTGGGAAATAAGCATATTAATGTTTCTGAGTCGGTTATCGCTGACTGTGCAAACCCAGATGAAGCTAATGAAAAGATTTTGGATCGAGTTCTGAGTTATTTAGCAGCAAATATTACTTCTCTTGACCGGGAGTATGCTTCCTCTTGTCAAGAGCGTTTGCAACAAATTCAAAGTACAGTAAATGCAGAGGTAGAGAAAGCTAAAAATGCTTTGGGACAGGCAAGACAACCAGCAGAAACAGCACAGTTTGAAGTCTTGTTTGAGAATATTTGGGAAGAACTTACCAGCGGTCTTGAAGGATTGTTAAGGGATTTAAGTAAAGAAGTAGATAAATACGACCGCGACTTTCAGGAGTCCGTAAATATGGCTCTCCAGGAGTGTAGAGATGATACAGGAGTTCCATCATCCCCAGAAGAGATACAGAAAAAGCGAGATCAGGAGAAATCTTATGAAAATGCCTACAATATTTATCTCAATGAAATTCGCGCTTACTTGTCACAAAAATTCCTCTCTTTAGATGAAGGTTTAAAACGTTCTTTAAATCGGGTTAAATCTCAAGTAACAGAGGTGCTTGTTGAAAAAGGGCGTTTAGGAAACTTTGCGGAATCAAGAGCAGCAGAATTTATTGAAGCGATCGCTACCTTAATCCCAGAGCAACTTATTGGAGGGGAACCCAGTAAACTCAAATATGGCTTTAAAATTCTGGCAGAGTTTGAGCTATCTTATCGCGGGTTTGTGCAGCACCGGATTCGTAAGTGTTTGGATGGTCTGACTCCAGATAAAACTACACTTAAGCTTAAGCTCTCTAAATCTGCATCAGATGAAGAAATACAGATGCAGATAATGAATAACCTAAAAACCTTGCAAGGTGAAGCTGTTTATCAGTGCGAAAATGCCTTGGAAGATTTACTTTCTGAACCTTCTCAAGCTGGTTTTGCAATTGTTGAAGAATTTCTCGATCGCGTACTTAGGGCAAAAGGGGTAAAGATTGAATGGCGTATCTTTCTAAATCAAGAGCGCTCTGCCGTCTGGCCAGAAGAATTTGAATTACTGGGAGAACGTACTAAGTTGAGGCAAGATTGGTTAGCAGCAGTAGAGTCTGTAAATCAAGCTAATCAATTAGATTCAATGCAGTTTATTAGTTAATAAAGTAAGGAGATTAAAATGCAAGAACTGAAAATTGCGATGATGGGAGCTACTGGGGTAGGTAAAACTAGCCTTTTGACAGCTATGTATGAGCAGTTTGACAAAACTATTGGTCTGACTGACTTGCAACTTACACCCGATCAAGAAAGTAATGCTATTTTACAAGAACGTCTAGGGGAATTGAAAGGATTACTTGATGATTTTGAAGCAACAGGAGGAATATTAGCCACTACAGATCCTCAGTCTTTTATTTTTGATATAGGAAAGAAAGGAGCTAAACCTTTTTTAAGGTTAAACTTTCAAGACTTTCCAGGTAGTTGGCTCTCCTCTGATGCACCTCCAGATAGAAAACAAATTGTTGAAAACCTTCTACAAGATTCTGTAGCAATTTTGATCGCGGTTGATGCTCCAGCACTAATGGAAGCAAAAGGAAAGTGGCATGAACTTCAAAATCGGCCTAAGCAAATTAAGCATTTGTTTGCAAGTGTTTACAAAGAAATGAAATCACCACGTCTAGTAATATTTGCACCAGTCAGATGTGAAAAGTATATGAAGAACCCAACAAGTGCGACCCGTCTACTCAGAAGTATTAAAGAGGGATATGCCGATCTGCTTGCTCTTTTCCGCCACGAAACCCTAAATCCTTGGGTAACAACTGTAATTACTCCCGTTCAGACTGTAGGGACAGTTGTTTTCTCTAGAATTGAAGTAAAGGAAAATCGACCACATTTTTATTTTCGTAAAATTAGCCACGATGCTGAATATGAGCCTCAAGATAGCGATCAACCTTTGCGATATCTTTTAAGGTTTGTTTTGAAGCTACATCTGGCTCAAAAAAAATCAAAATGGTTGGGTTTAGCTGGTATTTTTCAAGAGTTTTTGGGAATGAATGAACATCTTAAATCATCAATTATTCAGTCTTCTCAAGGATGTAGAACTGATAGTGGTTTTACTGTATTACAAGGACAAAATTGGTTAGATATTGAATAGAATTAATAGGAGTTAAGTAATGAAAAGTATTTATGTTCAAAGTAGAGGAGTTTCACAAGATTACGACTACCAATGGAAAAAAATTAGTTTTGATAGTAACCAAGAAGATATATACTATCCCCCGTTGGTTGAAGAATTTCAACATTTGCTAGACCTTAATGCTCTTTCCTTACTATTAGTAAGGAGTGGCGATAAATTGCTTTTGCTAGTTAGAGATATATCAAGTCAGGGAAAGGATTATAGGGACAGAACAATCCGTAATTCTGTGGCTTGGATTGGTGAAGATCAAGATGAACAGATATTGAGAGCTTTAGCAATTCGAGGGTTACAAAGTGTTTTAGGGCAAGATACTTTATTTAAAGAGGAAATTAACAATGCAGTCGAGCCAAATGAAAAGA
>NZ_JAAHGT010000261.1 GCF_010672385.1 Okeania sp. SIO2F4 | reverse complement strand
GATACTTGCTGAAAACTGATAACTGAAATGGCATACCCTGTTTCTAATAACCACAGTTTTTTCATAAATTGATAATGGATAATTTTTATAATGGATAATTATTGAGAGTTGAAAAATTTTTGTACTATTGAAAAACTTTCACCTTTTTTAGATATAAAATAAATAGTTTCCTTCTTTTCCAAAGTTTAGCAAACTAATTCATTATCAATTATCAATTAAAAAGGAGAGGTTTTAAACCTAGATTCGATTAATTATCCATTATCTCTTGGTAAGATTGTTTGATGTAATTGGTATAATATTATCGTAATTTATAAAATTTACTAAATCAAAAAAAGAAGGATAGTTTATGGTTAATCAAGTTCAAGTGCGCAACCCACGTACAGGAAAAATAGATTATTTTATTACTCCTCCAACAGCAACAGAAATTGCGGCTAAATGTGTCGGTTTACGGACAGCACAAATTGAGTGGCAACAGTTAGGAAGAGAAAAACGAGTTGAGGCAATCCAACAATGGAAAAAAGCTATTTTGTCTGACCAAGAAAAGTTAACTAAAGCATTAGTAAATGACACAGGTAGACTGAGAGAATCAAGAATAGAAATTGACTCTGTAATTAATAGTATAGATAGATGGTGTAACTTAGCGCCCGACCTCTTAGCAACTGGGGAAACAAAAACTACAAAAATTCCATTTATTCAACTTCAAAATCAGTTAGTACCTTATCAGTTAGTTGGTATTATTAGCCCCTGGAATTTTCCTCTCTTGTTATCTTTAATAGATGCAATTCCAGCTCTACTTGCTGGTTGTGCTGTTATAGTCAAACCGAGTGAAATTACCCCTAGATTTATTGAACCGTTGTTAGAAACTATAGTTACTATTCCATTGTTACAGGATATTTTTACTTATATTGAAGGGGCTGGAGAAACTGGTGCAAGTTTAATAGAATATGTAGACTTTATTTGTTTTACTGGTAGTGTTGCCACAGGTAAAAAAGTTGCCGAAGCAGCAGCAAAAAAATTTATTCCAGCTTGTTTAGAATTAGGAGGAAAAGATCCAGCAATAGTTCTTGAATCAGCAGATTTAGAGTTAGCAACATCCGCTATTTTATGGGGTTCAGTTGTTAATGCAGGGCAGTCATGTTTATCAATTGAACGTATTTATGTAGCCGAGCCAATTTTTACGGAATTTATTACTAAACTTACTGAAAAAGCTAAAAGTCTGAAGTTAACTTATCCCCATATTGAATCTGGAGAAATCGGACCAATTATTTCAGATAAACAGGCAGATATTATTACTGAACATTTAGAAGATGCAGTGAGCAAAGATGCAGTTATTCATTGTGGAGGAAATGTAGAAAAATTAGATGGTGGTTTCTGGTGTTTACCGACGGTTGTAAGTCAGGTAAATCATAATATGAAAATAATGACTGAGGAAACTTTCGGACCGATAATACCAGTAATGTCTTTTACTACTGTAGAAGAAGCAGTTAGATTAGCAAATGATACGATTTATGGTTTAACTGCTGCTGTATTTGCAGGTTCCCAAACTGAAGCTTTAGCAGTTGCTAGTCAGATAAATGCTGGTGGAATTAGTATTAATGATGCAGGTTTAACAGCATTAATAAATGAAGGAGAAAAAAATTCTTTTAAATTTTCTGGTTTAGGTAATTCCCGGATGGGTGCTGATGGTATGAAAAGATTTCTGCGGAAAAAGGCGATTTTGACTAAAGTAAATTCTATTCCTAATCCTTGGTGGTTTGATTAATACCAAGCCTGATATAAAAATAGATAAAACTTTTTTTTCCGCAACATTGTCATTCTCAATATTAGAGACTGCCAAATAAAAAATTATCTTATTAGCTATGAAAGTAAGGGAGTAGGGGCGATTCGCGAATCGCCCGTACGGGAGTAGGGAAGAAATTGAAAAAGTCAGGGAGTGGGAACTAACAAGTTAACTATAGGAGTAAAAAAATTGGGATAATTTATTTTCTGCTATTCCCTGAAAATTAAAAAAAATTATTAACTATTCAAAAATTACTGATGTTGTAGAAAACATTGTTGGTTATTCTAATGGTTATCCTTTTTGTAGTATTAGTATTAAATATGGTAATGGTCAAGGAATTAATTTCAATAATTTTTTACAGCGGTTTCCGAAATTATAAGGTACATATCTTGACGGTTTTAGGGAGTAGGGAGTAGGGAGTAGGGAGCAGGGAATATAATGAGTAGGATAGGAAACAAGTCAAAAATATTTACCGAAAAATTGTGGTCTAAAACCTCCCCTTTTAAGGGGATAAAAAAAGAGAATATTTTTTATGTCAAGCCTCCTTATTGCAGAGGTACTGATAACTGATAACTGATAACTGAAGTGACCCCATCATTTGTACCACATTAGTCCGGAATCTGCTGTAATTACTACTGACGAAAGAAGATAGTTAATTATAGAAATTAGAAAATTTTTCAAGTTAAAACCTATCAAATTACCTAAACTTGAAAGAATATCAATCAGAAGAAGTGGAGGAGGAGGGGGTGATTTTGGAGGTTTTGATGAAGGTGACCATGGTAGTGATGGTGGTTAATTTATAGATGGCACTAAATTACAGTTTCTCCAGCATTTGCTCTGTCCAACGTGCAAGAAAATGCACGTCCACTCACAGGAACAAGGTTTTTTGTGATGACTTATGCACATTATCTCACTTCGCCAAAATTTAGAAGATGATTAAAACATAGAGATTAGCAATTAAGGAGTACCTCAAAAAAAGTATCAATCATTTCTACTTTTATTTGTGTATGTATTTGTGTGTGTTTCATTGCGTTGTAGCCCCTAAGTCTATAGGGGCTATTTTTTTTGTATAGCGCTACTTGAATCGGGAATAGGGAATCGGGAATAGGGAATAGTAAACTGTTAAAGGGTTTTTCGTATAGGGAAAAGCTCCGCTAACAGGATTTAGAAATGTCCTAACCTTAATGCGTAGCGCTATAGATACCCCCTAATATCATCTGCGGAAATCTTGTTTCTTTAATTATCAATTATCCATTATTAATTATCAATTATCTAACCACGCTTTCATTTTTCCCGGATTTAATAAACCATAAGGATCTACTTTTTGCTTAAATTCTAGCTGCTCAAAGTCTGTGGTTTTCATTCCTCCATCTTCCAAAATATAGGTATGAGGATTAAAAATGTTTACTCCATTTTCTTCGTGATATTCAATAATTTCATTCAGTCGTTCTTCTGAACTATAACGGACAATTTGTAATCCGACTGGTGTAGTTTTACCATCCATTCGCATAAACTCTAAGTGCATGATTACTTCATCACCAAAATGCCGATACATTTTTTCTACAAGTGCCAAATTTTTATCACTTGGAAAACCACTTTGTAAATAAGTCAAACCTGAATCTACACTCCGAGCGTGTAACGTCGTATGATTCCAAGTAAACTCATATATTGGCGTACCCTTACTTGCTTCTTGAGCAGTTTTTTCATAACAAATTTCGCCCTTAAATTCTTTAAGCAAATCTTGCAAAGATTCTAAACTATATTCAGATACCATCAAAAAAGCACAATGTTTTCCTTCAGGAATATAATTTTTTAAACCAGCAAAAAAACTAGGTATCGGATCTGCAAAAACAGTAATTAATTTTTTGACAATTCCATCACTATCTCCCAATGCTTGAGCAAATTTTGCACAGGTCATAAAATCATCAAAAGTCACTATTAATTCTGCCCAAGGATAAGTAGGAGCTAAAGGTATTTCTAATTGAGTAATAATTCCATTTGTTCCATAAGCATGATTAACTTTTTGTACATCATCACCCCGCAATTCTATAACTCTTGGTTCGGATTCCATAGTAACAACTCGGACAGCAGAAACATTACCACGATCTCTCAATCCACCATAATTAATTGAACCAATTCCACTACTACCACCACCGATAAAACCGCCAATTGTAGCAGTGCGATAAGTCGAGGGAAACATCCTGATTTCCCAACCTATTTCTCTGGTTTTTTTATCTAAAGCCATTAATTTTACTCCTGCTTCGACACAAGATAAACCAGGTTTAATCCAATTAATATTATTCATTTTTGTAGTGTCGAGAACTACCCCTCCCTCTAAAGGAATACATTGCCCATAATTACCAGTTCCAGCACCTCTAACTGTTAAAGGTGCTTGATATTTAACGCAAGTTTTAGCTATTTGTAAAACTTCTGCTTCATTTGTGGGGCGAACAATTAAATTAGCTCTTTTATCTTTCAGTTGGGATTCTAAAACAGGGCTGAAATGATAATAGTCTAAGGAGAGTTTAATGACTTGATTTGGGTCAGTAATAATTTCAATATTTGTTAGTTCTGATGCTAGGACATCCCAATTTATTTGTTTTGTTTGAGTTGTTGTCATTAGAATTTTAAGTAAAAGGTTATTTTAACATTATTATATAGAATGTAGCTAAAAATTAGTCATTGCGACGATAGGAAGCAATCTCAGGGGTGCCACGAGATTGCTTCCTTCCACTCCGTTCCAGTCGCAATGACTTATAATAAATAATCATCTACAAAATAATTTTTATCGGTGCTGTACTAATGCACTCCGAATACGATAAGGAAAATTGGAAAAATGACGACTGGTCTAAAAACTCCTAACAATTATTATATAGAACTAATCACTACATTTCCCCCTCGCCCCATAACTAACGAAACTGAATTAATTGCTACTCAAAATCGGATTAATTCTATTTTAGACAAAGGTTCCTTAACAAAAGAAGATCGCGATTATCTAAAAGTTTTAGGAATGTTAGTCTATGAATATGAAGAAGAACACGAACCAATTCCTACTATTCGTGGTGTAGAACTTCTGAAAGCTTTATTAGAAGAATCTCAACTTTATCCTCAAGATTTAGTTCCTATTTTGGGCAATGAATTTATGGTATTAGAAATATTGAATGGCAAATGTAAACTCTCAGAAAATCAAATTCAAGAACTAGCTAATTTTTTCCATATTTCTCCATCTTTATTGATAGATAATGAAAAGTAATCATTGCGACGATAGGAAGCAATCTCAAATGTTTGGTAAACAGTTTTTTCGTGCTATAATATTATTCAGTTTTGTTTTTCTATTTTCCCCCTTAATAGTTAAAATTACTGAGTTGACGAGGTAAAAAATGATTGACGACTTAAATGCTGCTTCTACGCAGATTCAATCAGGTTCGATTATAAGTGGAATCGTAGGTGGTTTCGTAGATAATGGAGAAGACTTCATCCTCAATTTTAGTGGTGGCAGCACTATTGTAGACACCTCACTTTTGAATGCTAATCAATTAGGTTTAAATATCGGGGAGTCTGTAAATGTTCTAGTTAGTGAATTTGACGGCATCGAAATTGATACTATATTTATCACTAGACCAGATAATTCAATTATTTTAGGCAGTCAAACTATCCCAGTCCCACCGCCCCCACAAACAGCATTAGACCCCATTACAGGAGGAATAGCTAATCCCCCTTCTCCAGTATTTAACCCTGTTATCCCTCCCCAAGGAAACCAAATTTTCGGTACGGTGGTAGGGATAGTTGATAATGATGAGTTTCTCCTAGATGCTAACGGTACTCAAATCTTAGTGGATACAGATTTACCAGATACTCAATTCTTAAGTTTAGTACCAGGAGAACAAGTAAATGTGGTAGGAATCTTTGATGATGATGAGTTTGAAGCTTTCACTATTACCCGTTTAGACGGTTCCCCTGTCTTTACCGCTCCTCCTGGAAACCCAATTTTCGGTACGGTGGTAAGTGTAGTTGACAATGATGAGTTTCTTCTACAGGATGCTAATGGTATTCAAATCTTAGTGGATACAGATTTACCAGATACTCAATTCTTAAATTTAGTACCAGGAGAACAAGTAAATGTCGTGGGAAACTTTGATGACGATGATTTTGATGCTGTCTCTGTCACCCGTTTAGATGGTTCCCCTGTGTTTACCCCTCCCCAAGGAAACCCTACTTTAGGTTTTTTCGACGATGATTTTGATGATGATTTCGATGATGATGACTTTTTCTTTCTGACATGATATCGCGATGATAACAAAGTAGTCATTGCGACGATAGGAAGCAATCTAAGGGTTGGCGCGAGATTACTTCCTTCCACTCCTTTCCAGTCGCAATGTACAATAACTAATCATCTACAAAATAATTTTTATCGGTGCTGTACTAATGCACCCCGAATACTATAAGGAAAATTGGAAAAATGACGATTGGTTTCAAAACTCCTAACAATTATTATATAGAATTAATTACCACATTTACCCCTCGCCCCATAACTAATGAAACTGAATTAATAGCTACTCAAAATCGGATTAATTCTATTTCTGTCATTGCGAGCGAAGCGAAGCAATTTCAAGGGTCTAGGAGATTGCTTCCTTCCACTCCGTTCCAGTCGCAATGACTTACAATAACTAACCAAATTATTTAATTTATAATGTTATATATAATCAGAATGAAAACCGTCATTGCGAGCGAAGCGAAGCAATCTCAAGGGTCTAGGATATTGCTTCCTTCCACTCCGTTCCAGTCGCAATGACTTATATTATATCCGGTTAAGTAGTTATAATTAAAGTTAGTAGTAGGGCTTTAGCCCTATCTATACTTCGGGCTGAAGCCCTACTACAAACAAAAACTTTTTTATCGCTGATTATCCGCATATTATATTACAATAACTAATCAAATTATTTAATTTATTTAGTCTTTTGCCAATCTTCCAATGCTGCAATAACAAAACTACTAGCAGGATGATTTAGTAATTGTTCAACGGCAGAAACTCCACCAGCTTTTATCGCACTGAATATTCTTTCTGCTTTAGTTGAATTATTATCAATTTGTGTAATTACTTCTGTAGCAATTTTCATTTTGCCTGTCGTTGTATCTGACGGGTAAGTATCATCAAGTTGCTCTAATAATTCTTGAATATCTTTTGCTGCTTGTGCTAAATTTTGTTCCTGAGATTCATAAATTGTACGAGCAATTTTTGAGTCTTTAATTTCTCCTCCCCTACTAGCTAAACCATAAATTTATCCTTTTCCGCTACCAGCTAAACCATGAATTTCTCCCACGTCACCAACTACTCCATGAATTTCTTTAGCATTAATTTTGTCTCCACTAGTTTCTGACATAGTACCTCCTTGATTATGATAATTTTCTGCATATATATTTGGGGATTGTATTACACTATCTACCCAAGCTTCCAATCGTTTAATTTGTCTATCTTTTTCTGCTAATAATAGTTCTAATTCACTTGCTGGAAGTACTTTTAGTCTATCATAAGTATCAAAATATTTTGCGTGTAACTCTGAATGCTCTGCTTCAGGTGCAGTGTCAGCTTTTACCAATAATCCCTGACGGTTTTTCCCTCGCTTTTCCATAGAAATAATTTCTAATTCTGCTTCAGGATGTTCCTCTTGTAACTTCTGAAATGAATAGGCAACTATTCGAGGGTCAGCTTTTTCTGCATGATAAAAGTTTAGGGTTTCTATCATTGGAGTGATAAAGTCAACAAATTCTCCCTCTTTAAAATTCCTATTCCAGTTAGCAGGTTCTCGGAGAGGATTATCATTTATTGATTACTACATTTCCTCCTCATATCCTGTTTATTTTTCTTAGAAATTCCTACTTAATAACTTATTCAACTTCATCATCTAAAGGTTGACAAAATTGCCCCCAATATTCTAATGATTCAAAAGTATTATATCGACCGTAATTATCATCAATACTCATAAAACGTAAAAATTTACAAATGGCTTCTGATTGTTTCCTGGTAAAAAATTCTCTACGAGATAGATTAAAAGTGGATGGAATTAAAGAAAACATTGTAGAGTCAATAGAAGTGTTATTGGAGGTCTCATAATTATTGATTGTCCATAAAATATAAGCAGGTAAATAGAAACGATAGCCTTTTTCATCTAAAAAGCTTAAAATATCAGATAAATTTTCAATTAACTTATCATTAGTATCCTGCCAATTATTGGGTAATAATTCTTCAACAGATAAATTTTTAACTAAATCTTGGGAAATATATACTCCTCCATTTTTAGCTAGAATATTATGGTAAATTTGTTGTTGCCGTCGCTCGTACTTATCTTCTTTTTTTAGATAACAATCAAACATATAATCATCAATCATCCGAGCTTCAATTAAAGTAATTCCATCCTCTAGTTTTACTCCAGCAAATGCTTCCTGAATAGCCTGAATAACTTGTTGTTTAAAAATCTCTAGTTTTTCGTCCAAGGTTTTCCAATTAGGCAGTCTAGCTTCACTTTCAGTCGGATTTCTTACCAAATATCCCCATTCTTCTTCACAAACTCCCCAACGATTAAAATTTTGTTGTGCTTGTCTCAAAGTACAATCATTTGTGCCCCATTCCTCAAAATTATTAGTATCTTCCCAAAAACAAACTAGGCAGATTTGATATGTTCCTGGCGGTGGTTTTTCTAGAGTTAAATAACCACAACAAGGGCAAGGATAAAATTTTGTTATTTTCGGTTTATTCATCAAAAAAAAGTTTTTATGATTAGATAAAGTATATGTTTGGTTGCGCTGTCGCTTAACCCAACCTACTAGCGTGTCAAGCTTGAAATGGTGTGTTAGGAGCCAGTAACGAACGAAGACCTCTCCCCCAACCCCTCTCCTGCGAGGAGAGGGGAAAAATCCCCCCTTCCCTTGCAGGGAAGGGGGCTGGGGGGTTAGGTTTTTTTAATCCACATTTTCAAGCTTGACACGCCACTACATCTGTCAAAATTAAATTGTTGAACAGTGGGAGCATCTTGCTCCCGTAAATTTTTATCCTATTCAAACAAACTATCTAATTCACAATAATCAGGTAAATTTCTATCAATAACTCCACCATTTCTCAACACCACCCTATCATGTTGAGACCGTGACAAAAGTTCGCTAAAATTCCTACCTTTAAACAGAATTAAATCAGCAGCCAACCCAACTCTAATTCTACCAATATTAGGCAAACCAATTAAATCGGCAGGAGTCTTAGTAACAGCATTCGGCCAATCCCCATAAGGCATATCTAAATGAGCAATTCTCACCGACATATTAAACACTTCTAAAACATCATGGTCGCCAAATCCAAAAAACGGGTCGCGACAATTATCACTAGCAATAGCAACAGAAATCCCCTGTTTTTTTAACTCATGTAATAAAGTCACCCCCCGCCATCTCGGAGTATAATTATCTTGCCGATTTTGGAGATAAAGATTACACATTGGTAGACTCACAATACTAATACCAGCTTCCTTAACTAACTCCAGAGTTTCTGTTACTTTTTCCGGAGTTTGTACAGCCAAACTACAACAATGTCCGCAGATAATTTTACCGGAAAATTGATGACTAATTGCCTTCTCAGCAACCTTGTGTAAAACCCTAGAATTAGGGTCTCCATTTTCATCAGTATGTAAGTCTAAATTTAATTGTCTTTCCTTCGCCAGACTAAATAATCTATCTAATTGATTATCTATATCTGAACTCATAAATGGAACCGCTCCTAATATCCCACCAACATCAGCAATTTTATCCGCTAATTTTTCTCCAGCTTCACTAAGATAATAATCCCCAGTCACCAAAGAAACAGGTTGCAATATTAATCTACCTTCCCACTCTTTTTGTAACGCTTGAAATACCTCCAAACTAATATTTGCCTGTTCTGCAAAACAGTCAAGATGAGTCCGAATAGCCTTTGTACCGTGAGCATAACTGCATTTGAGACCAAATTCCATCCGACGATAAATATCTTCAGCATTCCAATATTTTTCCGCATCCCTAGCACCTGCATCCAAAGCACCATTAAAACTACCATCTGAATTAGGCGATCGCTCCCAAATATGTCCTTTATCCAAATGAGTGTGCATATCAACAAAACATGGCCACACCATACAACCTTTCAAGTCAACTGTAGGAATGTCCCCAGTTGCAGGTAAGTCTGCTGAGGAATGGACAATTTGTGTGATGACTCCCTCTTTAATTTCTATATCTACTAAAGACAAACCTTCCCTTGTTTGACTTGATATCTCTGATTCAGTTTCTATAAGACACACAGGTACATGAGCATTTTTTAGCCAATAGTTAGAAGTATCATAAATTACTGAAAATTTTTGATTGTTCATATAGTTAATATTAATTTTATAAGTGTAGAAAATTTAAGACTTCAGGCGTCTAGATTTATTTTGTCAGTAAGTCTAATTAAGACCTCTCCCCAACCCCTCTCCTACAAGGAGAGGGGCAAATATTCCCCCCCTTCCCTTGCAGGGAAAGGGGCTGGGGGGTTAGGTTTTTTTACCCACAATTTTAGTTTAGACACGCTACTAGCTCGTCTAGCTTAAAAATGTGGGTAAATTTCAGTATCCTGGAAGACCTCTCCCCAACCCCTCTCCTACAAGGAGAGGGGCAAATATTCCCCCCCTTCCCTTGCAGGGAAAGGGGCTGGGGGGTTAGGTTTTTTTACCCACAATTTTAGTCTAGACACGCTACTACAGGGACTATCTCCGTGGCACAATAATGTAGAGAAAATTATTGGCGAAAGGATTAAATTCAATGATCACTGAATCTAGATTACAGACTGCATTACAAAATGGCCAAGCTCTAAAAGTGATTAGTGGTTTGACTAATTTTGATAAAGATAGAGTCGCAGCAACTGTTAAAGCTGCAACTTTAGGTGGAGCAACTTTCCTTGATATTGCTGCCGATCCTAGTTTAGTAGAGATGGCACGCAATTTAACCAACTTACCTATTTGTGTGTCTGCTATTGAAGCTGCTAAATTTGTACCATCTGTGTGCGATCTCGTGTGCGGCGATGGCTGCGATGCTACGGCCGAGTGACCAGACCGTGTAGCGGATGTCCTGCGCGA